>VGZZ01000003.1 GCA_016872285.1 SAR202 cluster bacterium
CAGTCGCCAAGCAGGTTCAGAGAAAGCACCGCTATCAAAATGCAGATGCCGGGGAAGAAGGAGACCCACCATGCCGACACAATGAGCTCTCGTCCGTCCGCCACCATAACACCCCAAGCCGGCGTAGGCCTGGGAATACCTGCTCCCAGGAAGCTCAAGGACGCTTCAAATAGTATAGCAGTTCCCAGCTGTAATGTGGCAACAATTACCAAACTGTTGGCTACGTTGGGCAGGATATGCTTAGCTACTATGCGCATGTGGGACGCTCCGGCGACTCTTGCCCTCTGAATAAAGTCCCGGTTCTTAA
The DNA here is from genome assembly GCA_016872285.1 of SAR202 cluster bacterium. NCBI lineage: Bacteria > Bacillati > Chloroflexota > Dehalococcoidia > SAR202 cluster bacterium. The sequence goes on from VGZZ01000003.1 coordinate 308, forward strand.
TGCTTAAAGTTTCGCCTCTAGCTTGGCGTGCGTATACCGCCCAATACACCAACGCTATTACAGTCACCACAGTGTCGAACCCGGCCCCAACTACTGCAACGAACACCAGGGCCAGCAGTATGGAAGGTATGGCTAGTTTCATGTCCACAAACCGCATTATCACGGCGTCCACCCAACCGCCAAAGTAGCCCGCAATCAGCCCAAGGCTGGTCCCTACAGCTCCAGCAAACGCAATGGCTATGAGTGATACGGATAGGGATATCCTCGCGCCGTAAATCATGCGAGTAACTTGGTCCCGACCCAGCTTGTCTGTACCCAGCCAGTACCTGGACGAGCCGTCCGGCGTTATAACCCTGGCCATTCCAGAGGAAGCTAAGATTTCTTCATTGCTTCCGTCTTCCTTAACATAGCGCATACTGGCTATGCCAACCACCGGCTGCACTACATTGCCGCTGGCGTCTTTCACATCAATGGCATCCTTGGCCGGCACCCCCTGAAAAGTGGCTCCGAGAGGTGTAAACGTGACTTCATCGATAAAGGCGACACCCTGGGCGACGTGTTCTCCACGAATCAGCGCCCCGCCGGAATCGAAAGCTATGGGATTGGTGGCGACTATGAGTCCCGGGGGAAGCTTCGATTGAATTGTACTCTCCACACCTCCCGGGTAAATCAGAGCTCGCTCTACCTTTACCTCTTTGCCATCATGTTTAAGCATGGTCAGGCCCGTCACCGGCTGGCCGTCCGCCACCAAGCTTCCTGTTTGGGTCACCCTGCCATTCGGCACCAACTGATCGTCTTTATACACCTGGATTTCATTCAAAGGTATGTCGCCCTGGAGGGCCAGCACCTTAGCCTTAATCCACGCAGGCGGCACCAGACGGTCCGTAAGGATGCCAACTTCAGGATCAAAGCCCTTGTAGTTGCTCCATACATCCGCCAGCACCGCCGGCAGGATGAGGATGAAAATTAGAATGGACAGAGGGACAAGCGGCAGTCGTCGGGCGGATTTTATGCCTTTGGCTATACGTGGCGGTGAATACCACGGTCTAGCCTTGGGAATTGCGATTGCCATGTATGCCTTCACCTCCGGTTGACTAGTTGTACCTTATTCGGGGATCCAAGTAAGCATAGAGAATGTCTACGACTAAATTGGACAATATGAATATGGAGGCCATGAATATCACAACGGCCTGCACCACCTGGTAGTCTCTGGCTTGAATCGCCTCAACTGCCAACAGCCCAATACCAGGCCAGGCGAACACGGTCTCCACTACCACTGACCCAGTGAGCAAGAACCCGGCTACCACACCAAAGTAGGTTAAAGGGGCAATTGCAGCGTTTCTGAGGCAGTGCTTCCAAATCACTTTCCATTCGGGCAGACCCTTGATCCTTGCCAGCTTTACATACTCGCTATCCAGGACTTCCAGCATAGCCGAGCGTGTCAGCCGCATGAGGGCTGCTACATTGAACCAGCCCAGCGTTATGGCTGGCATTGCCATGTACTTCAAATCGAAGGGCCTGTCGCCCTTTCCTGATGTCGGCAGCCATCCTAAGAGGACAGCGAATATCCACATCAGAACAATTCCGGTCCAGAAGGACGGCAGGGACTGTCCCAGCAAAGCTACAACTTTGCCGCCCAGGTCAAAGACAGTGTCCTTTTTAGTAGCCACTAGCACCCCTAATCCCAGGCCTAGTATAGTACTGAAAGCTAGCGTCACTGAGGCCATTTGTACGGTGTTAGGGAACTTCTCTAACACAATGTCCAAAGCTCCGGTGCCCCACCGCCAGGAATCACCCCAGTCGCCTCTGAATATGTTGCCCATGTAAATCAGGTACTGCTGCCATTGGGGCTTGTCCAGACCCCAGGCTTTCCTAACCCTTTCAAAGTCCTCACCCGTTGCTTCCATGGGAAGCATGAGATTGACCATGTCACCGCTGAGGCGGGCGAGGGAAAAGACTATGATGCTGACACCCCACAGCGCCAATATCGACTGCCCTATCCTAAACAATAAGTATCTTTGCATAGCGAAAATCTCCTGAGAGGTTTACAGCTAAGGAGGAATGTAACAAGAATTCCTCTAGGTGACACAAATCTGGACCGGCTCCGCTCCCCAGGGTGTGTTTATGACCGTTAGCTTTTAAGCTATCGGATTGTTTGACGGGATTCTAACATAGCAGGTCAAGCAAGGCAAGGTAGACTATTCTTTTGTAAGAATTCCCGCAACTCCAGTCATTATTTTAATACGATTTCAGCCCCATTCCGGATGTTTTTCAACTCTTCCAGCGAACCCACAAGCCTTCCAATGAGTTGGACCGCGCTAGCTGCTCGGATTTCGTTGCCCTGGCTAGCAGGCGTAGGGCCAAAAAATATGCAAAAGGCGTTTCCTGGCGGCCAGTACCCCAAATCCCCCGCCTCCACAACATCGCGTCCGTCCTCCATTTCCGCGGTCAGGGGGACACGAAAATATATCTCGTCACCCCATCGATTACATTTGGCGGAAACAGGCAAGGCCTCCAAAATCTTCTGAGCTACCGCAGAGCCGTTCAGTTCGGCGGTGAGTACCAAACCCTGGACTTGTATGGTTATACTACTCGGCATTCAGCTAAAGCCGCGGTCTATCTTTATGCCATGCCGTGGCCTGCTCATAGGCGTAGGCGATTCGGAGAAGTAGCGGTTCGGAAAGGACTGGCCCCATTATCTGCATGCCAACGGGCATCCCCTCGGAAAATCCGCAGGGGACTGAAATAGCCGGAATTCCGGCCATATTTATAGGTATTGTGCATATATCGCTTAAATACATCTGCACCGGGTCCTGCGTGCGTTCTCCCAACTTGAACGCCACCGTGGGGGAGGTAGGGGTTACCAACGCGTCAAACTTCTTATATGCCTCTTCCATTTCGCGGCGAATTAGAGTACGCACCCTTTGAGCCTTTATATAGAAAGCGTCATAGTAGCCGGAAGACAGCGCATAAGTCCCCAGCATGATGCGGCGTTTCACCTCCGGCCCAAACCCCACCTGCCGAGTCTTCTCCATACCCTCCCACATAGTACCGGAATCCGAGTGGGAGTAACCGTATTTAACTCCATCGTATCGTGCCAGGTTGGCGGAGCATTCCGAGGGGGCAATGATGTAGTAGCAGGCCAGCGCATACTTGGTAGTCGGCAGGGACACCTCTTCCAACTTTGCGCCCAACCCTTCCAAGACCTTTAGCGCCTTATTCATGGCCTCACTCACACCCGGCTGGGTCCCTTCCGCGAAATATTCTCTGGGCACCCCAAGCTTTAACCCTCGTATGTCTTTGCCGAGTTCAGAGGTGTAGTCGGGGAGATTGGCGCTGATAGAAGTAGCGTCCTTGGCGTCATGGCCGGCAATGGCGTTGAGCACTATCGCAGCATCGCGCACGTCCCTGGTCATTGGACCTATCTGGTCTAGCGAGGAGGCAAAGGCGATGAGCCCGTAGCGGCTGACAAGGCCATAAGTGGGCTTAAGCGCCACGATCCCGCACAAGGCCGCGGGTTGTCTAATGCTGCCGCCGGTGTCGGAGCCCAGACCGAAAATCGCTTCCCCCGCCGCCACCGCCGAGGCCGTGCCGCCGCTGCTCCCGCCCGGCACCCGGTCCATGTTCCAGGGATTGCGGGTGGGGTAAAAAGCCGAGTTCTCCGTGGAGGACCCCATGGCGAACTCATCCATGTTCCCCTTGCCCACCAGCACGCTGCCCTTGGCGTAGAGCCGCTCGACTACCGTGGCGCTGTACGGAGGAACGAAATCTTCCAGCATGCGCGATGAGCAGGTGGTGCGGATGTTTTCAGTGCACATGACGTCTTTAATCTGCACAGGAACGCCCGCCAGGGGCGAGCCATTGTTATAAAGCCGCTCTTTGTCGGCGCGGCGGGCCATACGCATAGCCTCATCCTCGGTAACCGTAACGAAGGCTTTGATTTTTGGCTCCACCTTCCGTATTCGGTCCAGGCAAGCCCTAGTTAACTCTACAGAGCTTACTTGGCCGCTTCTGAGCAGAGTATGGGACTCTTGGATGGTTAGGTCATGTAACGCGGCCATTACTCCTCCAACACCACCTTTACCTTAAAATAATCCTCCTCTCGCTGAGGAGCGTTGGACAGCACCTTTTCTTTATCCAGGCATGGCGCCGGCTCGTCATCGCGCAAGACCGTTTGCATCTCCACTGAATGGCTGGTAGGAGGAACATCGCTGGTGTTGAGTTCGCCCAGCACCTGGAACTGCTCCAGGATATGGGATAGCTGCCCTCTCATACGCTCCACGTCTTCCGTGGACAGGGCTATACGGCACAGCGTGGCGATGTGCAAGACCTCTTCTCGAGTTAACGCCATGATTTTCCTTTGCTGCCCATTGGCTCAAATATCAACTCAGTTTAGCAAAGGCCCCATGCAGCCACAAATCAGTTGAACTTATTCATCGCCCTTTCCAACCCCTCCCTTAGCAGGCACTCGATAGCCTCGCCAGCTCTCTCAACCACCTCCTTTACCGCAACCCGCTCCTCTTTTTCAAAGCTGCTCAAGACGTAATCCCGGCCTCCTATCCCCTCAGCCGCCCTGCCTATGCCTACCCTGAGGCGCGGGAAGGCCTCATTCCCTAGCGTCGCGATGATATTTCCTATACCCTTTTGTCCCGCCGAGCTGCCCTTCCCTCTGATCCGAATAGTTCCGAGGGGCAGGTCCATCTCGTCGTAGACAATTATCAAGTCGGAAGCTGTGCCGCCAAATCGACTTAATAGATACGCCACCGCCTCTCCGCTGGCATTCATAAAGGTCCTGGGCTTAGCCAGCACAACGTCCGTACCCTCAAATGCCGTCTTTTCCAGCACCACCAGCTTCCGACGCTCCCCTAATTTCACCCCCCATTTCTTAGCCAGGGAATCGACGCACATGAATCCAATGTTGTGCCGGCTTTCCGCGTATTCAGGTCCGGGGTTCCCCAGACCGACTACAAACTTCATTGCTGTTTTATCACTCTCAAAAGTTAATGGGCTGGAGGGACGAGGGGAATTTGTTAATCAACCAGCGCACAATGCTAGCCTGCCGGTAGTTTAACGCCGTGTTCCTGCAACAACGCCAGGAACTGCTGCTCGTCAAGAATTCGAGTGCCTAAACGCTGCGCCGCCTCCAGCTTAGACCCCGGCTCTGCCCCCACCACCAGGTCCGTAGTCTTGCGCGTGACGTTGGAGGAGGTTGCGCCCCCTAGCGCTTTTATCCGCGCCTCCGCGTCAGGGCGGGACAAAGAAGAGAGGGAGCCTGTAAGACAGAAAATCCTGCCCTTAAAGGGCAGGTCTGATTCATCCCCTGCCACCATCTCATCCTCCAGTTTCACACCCACCTGCCTGAGCCTTTCAATGGTCTCACGGTTGGTATCAACCTTGAAGTAGCTGACAACACTGGCCGCAATCTTGGGGCCGATGCCAGGTATCGAAACAAGCTGCTCCTCTGTGGCTTGGGCCAGAGCGTTGATACTGTGAAGGTGCTGGGCCAGCAAGTCCGCCATCTCCGATCCGATGTGAGGTATCCCCAGGGAAAAGATAACTCGCGAAAGGGGACGAGTCTTGCTGGCCTCGATGTTCTTTATGATCTTCGACGCCAGCTTATCGCCCATGCGGTCCAGTTCTAGAAGCTGTTCCTTCTTCAGGTAATAGATATCGGATAGGTCTTTTACCAGCCCTGCGTCGATGAGGATCTTGCACCACTGCTCGCCCAGCCCGTCGATGTCCATGGCGCCCTTGCTGACAAAGTGCTTCAGCAGCTCGAAGAACTGGGCGGGACAGGCCCTGTTTGGGCATCGATGCATAGCCTCGTTAGGCAGCTTTACTATGAGCGTGCCGCACACAGGGCACTTCTCCGGCATTTGGAACACCTTTTCCTCCCCTGTGCGACGATCCAGCACCGGCCCCATAACCTGGGGAATCACCTCCCCCGCCCGCTCAACAATCACCCAATCTCCAACGCGTATGTCCTTTCGCTGAATATCCTCCTCGTTATGCAGCGTAGCCAGCTTTACTGTGGCCCCGCTGACCACCACCGGCTCCAGGACCGCGAAGGGGTTTAGGCTGCCCGTGCGTCCAACATTGATGCCAATATCCAGGAGCTTCGTGATGGCTTGCTCCCCGGGGAACTTGTAAGCGGTGGCCCATCGAGGCTCCCTGCCGACGACGCCAAGATTGGCCTGATAGCTGAATCGGTTCACCTTGATTACCACGCCGTCGGTCTGGTACGGCAGCTCATGACGATGTTCCAGCCAGTGCCTGTAATACTCTTGCGCCTCCCGCAAGTTGTGGCATAGCTTGTTGTGTAAATTGATACGAAACCCCATTGCCTTAAACTTCTCGAGAGTATCCCACTGATTGTCCGCTATAACACCATTTTCCGTGTAACCAAGGCTATAAATGTAGATGTTCAGCTTTCGAGAAGCCGTGATGCCGGACTCCAGCTGCCGCACAGAACCCGCCGCTGTGTTTCGAGGGTTGGCATAGAGGGGCAGGCCTTTAGTTTCCCTTTCCACATTCAGCTTACTGAACTCCTCCGTAGTCATGTAGACCTCGCCTCTAACCTCCAACTTAGCCGGCCAGGTCCCCTGCAATGCCAGCGGTATGCTCTTGATGGTCCGCAGGTTGTTGGTCACGTCCTCGCCGCGAACGCCGTCGCCCCTGGTGGCGCCCCGCACAAAGCGGCCTTCTTCATAAGTTAAGGCCACCGCCAGGCCGTCAATCTTGAGCTCGCAGACCATCTCGAAATCGCTGAAGCCTAAAAGGTTGGCGACGCGACGGTGCCAGGCCGCCAGGTCCTCCGCGTTAAAGGCGTTGGCAAGGCTTAACATGGGGAGCGGGTGCCGGACCTCGGCGAATCCTGTGGCAGGCGGCGCGCCCACTCGTTGCGTCGGCGAATCAGGCGTTACAAGTTCCGGATGCTGTGCCTCCAGGTTCCACAGCTCTTGGAGCATCCGGTCGTACTCGGCATCGCTGATTACAGGGTTGTCGAGCGCATGGTAGCGATAGTTATGGTAATTAAGCTCCTTTCGAAGCTGCTCAACCCGGGATCGAGTCTCTTCTAAGACCATGTCTATCCCACACTAAAAAATTATGACAGAATGTATCCTAAGTTTAGTTAAACAGGCAAGAAAATTCCTTAGCTCAGGAGCGGAAAACCGTGGCGGACGTCAGGCCCTTCAGGGCCCTTCGGTTCAATAGCCGGGTGGTCGGGGACATTGCTAAGGTTGTGTGCCCGCCTTACGACGTCATATCTCCCAGGGGCCAAAAAGAACTCTATCAACGCAGCCCCTACAACGTGGTGCGCCTGGAAGAAGGCGAGCGAAAAACCACGGATAACCCCGGGGACAACCGATATACCCGCGCGGCCACTACTCTGAAACAGTGGCTTGAGAAGCGGGCGCTGGTCAGGGACGACAAAACGGCTTACTACCTCGTCAGCCACTCTTTTCGGTTCGAGGGCGAAAGGCGACAGCGCCTTGGCATTATGGCAGCCGTCCGCCTGGAGGAGTACGAGAAGCGAATAGTTTTGCCTCACGAGTTCACCCAGAGGGCCGCTAAAGAAGACAGGCTGGCCCTTATGCAGGCCTGCCGCACCAACTTTAGCCACATAATGCTGCTGTATAGGGACAAGGAGCGAAAGCTGGCGCCCCTTTTGCGTAAGGCTATGGCCGGCGCTCCCGAAGACAGCTTTTCCGACGCTGAAGGCAACGATTATGCCTTATGGCTAATCAGCGACTCATCCAGCGTAAAGCAGATACAGGAGAGCTTTGTATCCAAGCCTCTCTACATCGCGGATGGCCACCACCGATACGAGACAGCCCTTGCCTATCGCGACCTCCAGCCCAACGCCGGACGGAATAAAGACGCAACCGTGAACTTTGTTATGGCCTACCTGGTGGACTTCGAGGACCCCGGGCTTGTAGTGCTGCCCTACCATCGAGTAGTGGGCGGCCTCGACATAGGCCTGGAAGACGCCTTGTGGAAACGTATCGATGAAGTCTTTTCGGCCACGCCCTGGCCGTTGGAGCATGGCGCTTCCGCCGAAGACCTGGTCAGGGATATCCATGAACGAGGCAAGAGGGAACTGATCTTGGGGTTGGTCAGGGCCGGAGGCGGCGCCAGCCTGCTGAGGGTCAAGCCCGGCGCCCTGCCGCCAGGCAAAGGGCCTATGGCCTCCTTTGAAGCGTGGGTGCTGGAAGAACTGGTGCTGAAACCCGTCTTTGGCTCGACTATCGACCAAAACGTTACATGGATCCATGACGCGGCTGAGGCCTTGGAACTGCTCACAAGCGACGGCCGTCAGGCGGCCTTTTTGCTCAAGCCCATGCCCATGGACCTGTTCGAGACCATTGTAGACAGGGGCGACAAGCTGCCCCGCAAGTCGACCTTCTTTTACCCCAAGCTGCCTACCGGGTTGACCATCAATCTTTTGGAGGGAAGCCTCTAGCTAAAGTCGGGCGTCGCGGGCATAATTATGGCCCGCTCCGCCTGCTTGCTGTACTGAGTTATGTAAGCCTCCAGCTCCTGTATCTGCGCCGACGCTTGCCGGCTAGCCTGGCCGCCAGAGTTAATTAGGGTTCTCAATTGGGCCAGGGATATCTTGGCCTCCTCCACGCGCTGCACTACCTCCAGGGCCTCCAGTTCCCGCTGCGACCGCTCTTTAATGCTTGTCAGGTGGCGCTTCATTGTTTTCGCATGATTCAGCCGCTCCTCCACCTCAGCCATGGCGTTGAGGGCCATGTCCAGCGGCAACGCTCCATATAATGGTCTGACGCGGCAGCCTGGCCATCTGACCCTCGAACTGCTTTATCTGAGTGTCTAGGTGCTGCTCCTTTGCTCTAATCTCCGCCAGGACCAGCTTGAGAACGGCCATAGCCTGAGTCATCTGCACCATATACAAGACCTCCGGCGTCTCGTTGATATGACGATACGACTGACTCCAAAGTCTGCGCGTCTAATAAAAGTATATTTGACTCGGTCATGGCAGAGTAATCATTTTGGCGGCTTTAAACGCGCGATTTGAACCCGACTTTTGGCAAAGCGGCGCCTATGGCTCTGACGCAGTCGTCTATTTCCGCCTCGTCAGCCGCGCCCATGTGCCCAATCCTGAATACTTTGCCGTTCAGTTTGCCCAACCCGCCGGCGACGATGACGTTGTATTCCTTCCGAAGGACATTTTGCAGCGGTCCAAATTCCACGCCTTCCGGAATTTTCACGGCAGTCACGGCGTTGGAGGCGCATAAATCGTCTGCCAGGAGAGCAAGCCCTAGTCCTCGCAAGCCTTGTCTGGCGCGTTGGGCTAGCACAGCGTGTCGAGTGAAGACGGCCTCCAAGCCGTCTTCTAGAAGCCGGTCCAGGGCCACCTTTAGAGCGTAAAAAAGAGGCAGGCTGGGCGTGAAGGGCGTCTGGCCTATATCGTAGTAACTCTTAGCCAGCCCGAGGTCAAAATAATATCTTGGCATCCGGGCGGAATTATAAGCCTGCCAGGCCATGGGGCTGACGCTTATGAAAGACAGGCCGGGGGGCAGCAGCAACCCCTTCTGGGAGGCGGTAGTCACCAGGTCGCAGCCCCAGGCGTCGGTCTCAAGGGGGATACAGCCTAGGCTGCTGACGGCGTCTACGATTAGCAACTTTCCAAATTCGCCCTTCACGACCTTTGCGATGGACGCCACGTCATTAGTGACGGCGGTGGACGACTCGTTGTGCACCAGCATGACAGCCTTAATCGACGGGTCCTTACGCAGCGACGCCCGCACCGCCTCCGGCTCCACCGGCTTGCCCCATTCGAACTCTAGGCGAGTGACAATGGCGCCATGGGCCTCCGCCATCTCCGACCATCGCAGCGCGAAATGCCCGCCGATACAGGCCAGCACCCGGTCTCCCGGCGACAGCACGTTGACTATGGACGCCTCCAAGGCCCCTGTGCCGGACGCCGTGAGGATATAGAGGTCGTTGGAGGTGCAAAACACCTTCTTGAGACGCTCCGTGGCGCTGTAAAGCATCTCCTTAAACTCAGGGCCGCGATGGTTTATCATGTCGCCCGTGAGAGCGGACATGATCTCCGGATAACACGAGACGGGACCCGGTATGCGAAGGTTCTGCTTTGGCATCTTCAAGTCCTTTCCTCAGTTGGACATTGAGCAATTATTTCCTGTCCAACTCCGTGAGACGCGCGAATTTCCTGCGTCCTACCTTTATCACAAGACCATCTTTTATCGAGATGTTGGTCGAGTCTACTTTCCGCTGGTCCACTTCCACGGCGCCCTGAGCAACCAAACGCTTGGCCTCAGCCTTTGAGGGCACCAGGCCCGCAGCCACCAACAAATCCACCAGCGCTGCTTGCCCCCCGGCCTCTACACCCACCAAGGACTCTTTCCCGTCGCCATCAGTTGGTATGAATAGATACTGCTTTTGGGCCGGCTGCCAACGAAATCCCACGCTGGGTATGTCCTGAGGCAGCTCGCGGCGCTGGAAAGCTTGCTCAAAGTAATCCTGGGCTTTACCTGCCTCGGAAGCGCCGTGGAACTGGGCGGTGATATCCAGGGCCAGCCGCTTCTTTAAGTTCATAGGGTTCACCGAGCTATCTTTAATAGCCCTGCGCATCTCCTCTAATTCATTCTGCGAAACATCAGTTAAATAGTCAAAGTAGTTGGTTATCAGGCTGTCGGCTATGGACATTAGTTTGCCATACATCTCGTTGGGTAGGTCGGACACCCCCACATAGTTGCCCAGGCTCTTGCTCATCTTCTGAACGCCGTCCAGCCCCACCAGCATCGGCATCAGGAAGCACTGCTGGGGCCGCTGGCCCATCATCTCCTGGAGCTGCCGGCCCACCAGCAGGTTAAACTTCTGGTCCGTGCCGCCGAATTCTACATCGGACCTTATTGCCACGGAGTCATAGCCTTGTAGCAGGGGGTACAGGAACTCGGTGATGGCGATGGGCCGGCCCGCGGCGTACCGCTTGGCAAAGTCGTCGCGCTCTAGGAACTGGGCCACGGTAAAACGCCTGGTGAGGTCAATGACCGTGGCCAGAGTAAACTTTCCGAACCACTCACTCTGCAACACGGTTTGGGTGCGGTCTTTGTCCACCACCTTAAAGAATTGGTCCAGGTAAGTCTGGGCGTTGGCCATGACCTGCTCGTGGGTCAGCATGGGGCGGGTGGCGGACTGTCCGCTGGGGTCGCCGATCTGCGCCGTCCAGTCGCCGACGATGAGGATGACTTTGTGACCCAGCTCTTGAAGCTGCCGCAGCTTGCGTAGGCCGACCACATGCCCCAGGTGGATATCGGCGCGGCTGGGGTCGAAGCCCATCTTCAGACGCAGCGGCTTGCCCTGCTGCAACAGCCGCACCGTCTCCTCTTCGACGATGATTTCAGTCACGCCCCGGCGTAGGACTTTGTCCAAGGTCTGCTGGTCTAACAAATTATTACCTCGCGCTTCCAGAAAGGATAGCCTTGGCCTGTTCCACATCCTTATCCATCTGGCTGACCAGTTCCGCCACGCTGGCGAAGGCCCTCTCCTCGCGTAGCCGCGAGACGAACTCTACAGCCATGACCTCGCCATAGATGTCGCCATGAAAGTCCATGATAAAGGTCTCGATGAGCCTGGCGCCGCCGCCGAAGGTGGGCCTGACGCCTATGCTAGTGGCAGAGGGGCGCTTCCCCATCCTCACCGTTGCCCAGGTGGCGTAGATGCCGTTGCCCGGGACCAGAAGCTCCGGCTCTACCAGCAGGTTGGCTGTGGGGAAACCCAGCTCGCGGCCCCGGGCGTCGCCGTGGGCTACGGTCCCCGTCAGCGAATAGCACCGTCCCAGCAGCGCCGACGCGGCTTCTACCTTCCCTTCCGATACCATCTGTCGCAGGCTGCGGCTTCTTGCCACCTGTCCTCCCTGGGACATCGGCTCCACTACATGCAGCCAGAACCCCATCTCACGGCCAAGTTCTCGCAATACCAATATAGTGCCCTCTCGTTTGTGGCCCAAGGCAAAGTCCGGGCCCACCACAAGGCCCTTCATTCGTAGGTGATCGACTAAAGTCTGCACGAAGGGTCTAGCCTTTACTTGCGACAGCTCTTTTGTGAATTCCAAAGGCGCAATGTGGTCAATGCCCTGTTGGCGTATGAGGCGCTGCCGCTGTTCCCAGGACGCCAGGTATTGAGGCTGGTAGCCGGGAACCAGTACGGCGCGGGGCTGGTTGCGAAAAGTAAGGGCGATGGAGGCCAAATTGTGTTTTTGGGCCTTCTCTTTTAAAGCTCGCAGCAAATGTTGATGGCCCAGATGCACGCCATCAAAGGTGCCAATAGTTAACGCGGCGTCTTTGTTAGGATTAAATGGAGCTAGCTGCTGTTCAATGGACATAGGCGTACGTGAGCAAAGATTAAAGGCCCCCTGAGGAAGGGGGCGCTTGGCTAGGATGGTAGCACAGTCGTCGAAAGAGGGCAACGCGGAAGTGCCCGAACCGCCGCCGGCGTATTGGGCAGGGTCAGCTATCCAATCTTTCGAGGCCAGTGTATACGTTAAACCCGTCACCTCTGGCAAACCCCACCAGCGTCATACCGAACCGCCTAGCCATGTCCACTGCCAGGCTGGACGGCGCCCCTACCGCCACTACAAAGGGTATCCCCGCCGACAGCGCCTTCTGCATAATCTCGTAGCTGGTGCGTCCGCTGACCACCAGTACGCTGTTGTTCAGAGGCAGCCTTTTACCCAGCATCGCCCAGCCCACGAGCTTGTCCACCGCGTTGTGCCGCCCCACGTCCTCACGAAGGCACTGAAGCCGCCCCTGGGCATCGAACAGCCCCGCCGCATGAAGGCCCCCTGTACGATCGAAGACGCGCTGCTCTTTCCGCAAAGCGTCAGGCAGGCTGGACACCACATCTTTTGAGACCTTTAGCTCACCCGTCGGCAGCGCAGGGCATCCCCGTATCTCCAACGCTTCCAGCGACGCCTTGCCGCAGACGCCGCAGCTTGATGTGGCGTAGAAGTTGCGGTTCAGGAGCTTCGGGTCAAAGGCGAACCCTGGCTTCAGATATACGTTGACGATGTTGTACTTCTGCTCGACGCCTTCATCCTGGCAGTGGCTGATGCGCTCGATGGCGTCGAAGCCTCTGATGATGCCCTCGCTATGGAGAAAGCCCGCCGCCAGCTCATAGTCGTGGCGAGGGGTGCGCATAGTTACGGCGACGCTGGCGGTGCGCTGCGTCCCTTCCTCCCACCACACCACCCGAATCTCCAGCGGCTCCTCGGTGGCGACCACATCTTCAACATCCTGAGTTACGCCTTGCCGCAAGCGTCTAATAGGCACCTTCACCGTCGGGCCCAACATCTGTTCTATCACCTCTTCACCTCCTCCTTCGCCGGCAGCACTTGCACCGTGGTGTTGTAGTCTGGAATGCCGCAGACAGGGTCGACGGCGCCGCGGCGCAGCAGAACAGACCCTTCCGGCCAGTGTACCTGGAGGTTCCGCGACTTGATAGCCGCGATTTTGCACCGGCCTTCATATTCGCCAACTTCCGACTTTAGCACCACAGGGTCGCCGTCACGCAAGCCTAGGGCGATGGCGTCATCCGCGTTCATTAGCACATCCTCACGGACAGCGCCCGTCAGGGGGTCTCGACGCGCTTGCACCATGCTGTTGAACTGCTTGCCGCGCCGTGTGCTGAGCAGGAATCGGCCCTCAGGTATCTCTTCCTCCGGCGGCGAGAGGGGCGTAAACCTGGCCTTGCCATCGATGGTGGGGAAGATGCTCCCGTCACACAGGCGCTGCCCGCCCCACTGGAAGGCATCCCCCCTTTTCTTGAGGTTTTCAATGCCTGAGTATAGCGGTACAACTCTGGCAATCTCATCACGCACCGCCTGGCCATTATCGAAGTGTATAAGATGCCGCTGCTCAGGCTTAACCCGCTCCGCCAATTCCATCAAGATTTCCCACTCTGACCGGGCTTCACCAACGCGGCGGCCAGGGATTTCGGGGCTGAAATAGATGCGGCGTTCTGTAGAGGTTTCAGTTCCGCCGCCCCGCTGCTCGTAGCGAGTGCAGGCTGGCAGCAACACCACGGTATCGGCAGGGTCCAGAAGCATCTGGGAGGTCAGCACGATGTCCTGGTGGACGCGTACCGGCACCCGCTCAATAGCTTCGCGGACGTACCGGGGTTCCGGCAGGGTTTCCAGGAAGTTGCCGCCCAGCGAGTAGAGGATATCCAGGTCGCCGCGATATGAGGCATCGATCATGTCCACCGCCGAGAGTCCTCGCCACGCTGGCACAGGGAAGCCCCACTGCTCCTCCAGCCGACGGGCGCCGGCCTCGCTGATGCTATCGCCGCCGGGATAGCTCCAGGGCACCGCACCCATCTCGGCCCCGCCCTGGACGCCGCTGTGACCACGAATGGCCATCAGACCGCACTTCTCGCGGCCGATGAACCCTCGCGCTAGAACCAGGTTCACCAGGGCCTTGACGTTGTCCACCCCGTATCGATGCTGGGCGATGCCCATGCTCCACACTACCACAGCGCTTTTCGCCTCTCCCCACATCCGGGCGAAGCGCAGCATCTCGTCTCTTGATGCGCCCGAGTACTTCTCCAGCGACTCCCAGGACTGGCCGTCCAGATGTGTCTTTAGCCGCTGGAAGTCCGATGTGTGATTTTTTATGAAGGTTTCGTCCAACCACTCGTTAGCGACAAGGTGCTTCAACACGCCGTTGATAAAGGCGATGTCGCCGCCGGTGTGGACTTGAAAGAACTCGTCGGCCAGGCGGGTGCCGAAGAGAGCGCTCTCCATCACCGACGGCACCCAGTACCGCTCCAGCGCCGGCTCTCGGTAGGGGTTGATGACCACAATTCGGGTGCCCTTCTGCTTGGCGTAGTACATGTACTTGGTGGTCACCGGCTGGTTGTTGGGGACATGACTGCCGATGAGCACCAGCAGGTCGGTACCGATCCAGTCGGAGTAGGAGCATGTGGAGGCGGCCACGCCCAGGGTATCCTTGAGGGCAGTAGTGCTGGGCGCGTGGCATATTCTGGACGAGTTGTCGACGTTGTTGGTGCCGAGAAACCGCGCTACCTTCTGCGCGACGTAATAGACCTCGTTGGTGATGCCCCGCGACGTCAGGTAGAAGGCGAAGCGCCGGGGGTCAGTGGCGCGGAAGCGGTCCGACAAAAGACTCAGCGCCTCGTCCCAGGAGACGCGCCTGAACCCTAGCTCGTCGCGGCGTCGTACCATGGGGTAGGGCAGTCTTCCCAGCTTCCGCAGCTCCGCCGAGGTCTTTTTTCGCAGCGCCGCTACATCCGAGAGCAGCTCTACATCCAGCGCCGCCATGGTGTTGAGTTCCAGCAGGTTCAGGCGCACAGTGCAGAGGTGGACGCCCTTCATGGTGAAATCTCGCAGGCCGGTGGTGCCTAAGGCACAGCCGTCGCAGACACCTCGCGACAGGATGTGCCAGGCGAAGGGCAATTGCCGCCGGTTGGCCCACGCGACTTTGAATATCTCCAGGTAGTGGTTGGGCTTCACCTGCCCAAGCCCGTTGGGCATCAGGCCCGCCCATAAGGATGGCTTCCAGCCCATGAATCGCCTCAGTCAAAAGGTGCCACTACGATAGCACAGGTGTCGCAAATGGTGGAAATGACGGAGAGGCGCCAAAGGGGTACAATATCGCCGTGTTAACTCCCTATTTTTGCGAAGGAGGCTACCATGCCTGACCTGACTATGGGCGAGACCGAAAAGATTATTCGCGCCGGACTGGCCGAGGCGCAGAAGATGGGCGTCAAAATCAGCATCGCCGTGGTGGACGCCAACGGCAACTTGATGGGCATGATGCGCATGGACGGGGCCAGGTTCATCAGCGCAGACATCTGCCAGGGCAAGGCCCGGGCGTCCGCCTGGATGCAGGACACCAGCGCGGCCCTGCAGCAACGCGCCCAGGGCAGCATTATCATGCAGGCCCTGATTACTCGCGAGGCCGGCAAGTTCCTCCCCAGCCAGGGCGCTGTGCCTATCAGAAAGGGCGGCGCGGTAGTAGGGGCGGTGGGCGTCTCCGGCGCGGCGGCGCAGCAGGACGAGGATATCTCCAAGGCGGGTATTGCGGCCATCGCCTAACGGCCTACCGCCTGCAAAAAGCGGCGCGCCGCGTCATAGTCACGGGCGCCGCCCTTGAGGATGGGCGGCACGATGTAAAAGGCGTCGATGCCGGCATCCCGAAAACGCCACCACTGCTCCACCGCCATCTCGACACCGTCGCGGCCTGAATCTAGCTCGCGGCGCACCGCCTCAGGCACCGAGGCGAAGATGACGCCGTCTTTGACCATGACTTGCAGGCCCCAGAAGACGGGCTGCGACGATGCCTGTCCCGCGACGGCCTTGTACGCCGAGTGGAATTGCTCTACTTGTTCGGTATAGAAGACGGGCTGGGTCACAAAGAAGTGCGCGCCCGCCTGGGCTTTCTTGTGGGTAAGCGCGGCCTCTTCTTCGACGCCTCGGCCCAGGTCAATGGCCCCGCCGATGCACAGGTCCGTGGCCTGCCGCAGTTTCAACCCGCGAAAGTCCAAACCGCCGTTCATGTCAGCGATAGCCTTTATTAGCTCGGTGGGCCGATAGTCGTCCACCGGCTTGACACGTTCCAGGTCCTTAGCGCTGAAAGGGTCGCCGCCGACTACCAGCACGTTATCCACTCCCAGGGCGGCGGCGCCCAGGAGGTGGCTTTGAAGGGCCAGCTTATTCATATCGCGAGTCGCCAGGTTGAAGACGGCGTCGCGGCCAGCATGCGACTTTATCGTCGCCGCCATAATGGCCGAGTCGATGCGCACGGCCTTGCCGGGGTTGTAGGCTACGGCCAGGAAATCGACGGGCAGACGCCGCGCGTCGTCTAAGAAATCCAGCCCCGGTCCTCGAGGGGGCGAGAAGTCGGAAATGATGACGGGCTTGCCGCCGCGTCGATTGTAAACGTCTGTGACCTTTGCCATAGCGCCTCCCCTCGCTCTCCCTTCGTGTCTGGTTTCATGGTAGCATAGCCCATCGCAACCTCATCTAGTAAGGAACCTTGCCCATGCCTGTGTTAAGAGTAGGCCACAGCCCTGACGCCGACGATGCCTTCATGTTCTACCCTCTGGCCAAGGGCATTATCACCGTCCCGGGTTACGAAATTACCCATGTCCTAGAGGAGATCCAGGCGCTGAACCAGCGGGCGCTGAAGGGTGAGTTGGAGGTCACGGCCATCTCCGCCGCCGTTTACCCCCAGGTGGCGCAGCACTACCGCATCATGCCCTGCGGCGCGTCGGTGGGGCGCAAGTACGGGCCAGCAGTCGTATCCAAGAAGCCCCTGGACGCCAGGGATCTGGCGGGCAAGCGCATCGCCATCCCCGGCCAGTTCACCACCGCCTACATGCTCCTCCGCATATACATGAGCAAGCCTTTCGAGCCCGTCTTCATGAGTTTCGATGCCGTAACCGAGGCCGTGCAGCAAGGCAAGGTGGACGCGGGTATCTTCATTCACGAGGGGCAGATTCGAGAGCGTGAGATGGGGCTACATAAGGTATTGGACCTGGGGCGGTGGTGGTTCGATGACACCGGCCTGCCCGTCCCTCTAGGCCTGGACATGGTGCATCGACGCCTGGGCGACAGGCTGGGCCGCCAGGTGACCCGGGCCCTCCACGACGCCATTGTCCACTCCCGCACCCACGAGGACGACGCCCTGGACTACGCGCTTGCCTTTGGCCGTGGCATCGATAGGGAGACGGGTCGGAAGTTTGTGCGCATGTACGTGAACCAGGATACCGAGGACATGGGAGAGGATGGGCGAAAGGCGTTGGAGACGCTGTTTGCGCGCGCTGCTAAGAAAGGGATTATCAAAGAAGCGCCGCCACTAGACCTGGTAGAGATTTAGCCGCCTACCTTAACACTCCCCTTAACAGGTACCCTTCACCGCCGTCGTCGTACACGGGGTAGGGGAGAGCCTCGGCATCAAAACCAGCCTTGTCCATCAGCTCCAGCCAGGTCTCTAGAGGAAACAGGCCTGTGATGTGCAAGTCCTGCTCCACCCGCACCTTTCCGTCCTGCTTGATTATGTAAAAGAAGCGGGTCTCGATGGTGGTGTCAAAAGGGTCTGGATCGATGTCGTGTTCCAGATATGTAAGCTCGAGGCCATCGGGGCCGGGCAGGATGCGATGGTCCACGTGGGTGCCTTTGTAGGTCTCGCGGTACCAATCGGGGGAGCAGATAAAGACCCCGCCGGAATCGAGGTGCGCTTTGGCCGTAGCGAACACACGCTTCAGATCACGCTCGCTGCGCATATAGGCGATGGCGTCGTGGATGAGTACAGCCTTGAACTTGCGGCCCAAGCGGACGCTGCGCATATCGCCCTGGAAAAACTCGACGCCGGGGTTCAGCTTGCGGGCGTTGACTAGCATAGGCTTCGATATATCCACCGCCGTGGCCTTGAACTCCTTGGTGAGATGAGAGAGGTTGTGCCCGCCGCCGACGCCCAGTTCCAGTATGGGGTGGCGGCCCGGGCCGAGGCGCTCCCGCAAAGCCTGCCGCCAGAAGCTGGCCTCCAGAGCATAGTCCTCGGGCGGGTCCATGATGGGCCACAGCCAGGCCAAGTCACGGTAGAGGCGGTTCTCCCGGGACTTCTTTTTTCTTACCGATTTGCTTTTAGGTGACTTAGGCATGGAAGAAGTAAATTTTCAAGGCGAATCCCGGTGTTATAAAAATTTCAGTACTTTCGAAAACGAATCAGAGCTTCAGGCGTGCATCAGGCACGGATTCGTTTTAAGGGAAAGGTGATGCTACATCGCACCTACTAGACAGAGATGAGCGGCTATGTGGCAGCGGGACCTAGTCATGGGAAGATGATAGGGAAGATGGAAGGCTTAAATCAACGGGCAGATGTCGCTGCAGGCTGATAGCCTAAGTCTCGGCCGCCTTTTTTATGTTGGCCAGGGTGCGCTCCATCCCCTTCTTAATAGTGCCGCCTCGCATCATGCGGTATGGCAGCCTGAAGGCTGTGGTTAAGGCGGCGCTCATCGCTTCCACCTCTACCTCGTGGGTAAGTCTTACGCTTTCCTGCTGGGGCTGTATCTTGAACCACCACTGGATGCGCCGCATCTTGGGCGACATGTTAGCCGGCGGGCTGGAGGTCCAGGAGAACTCGGTAGGAGGGTTGTAGGAGACTATCTCTGAAGTGGCGACAAACTTCATCCGCGAAGGCCCTACCTTGATATCTTCATCCGCCTCAAACTTGGTGCCGATGCCGACCGACCCCTCCGTCAGCCTCCTGATTTTCAGCACCTCGCCGCTACCCGCTAACAGGTTGTGACGTGCGATGTCGCTGACGATGGCAAAGTCCTTCTCGGGACTTGCCTTAATCACCACCTCTTTTTGAGCCTTGAACAGAAGCATGGCTTACCTCCTGCCAGGGTCACTAAAATGCGACGATTATACTACCCCCGCCGGCAGCGCCTCCGACTCCTCGAACCGGCGCAGCACTTCATAGAGGGTGGTGCGCTGGGCGGGGACGAACCCGGCCTCGCGGATCAGGGTAATGACCTCGTCCACAGTGGTGCGGTTGTAGAAGCCTGCCTCCTGCATTACATTCTCATCGAACAGCGTGCCGCCGAAGTCGTCGCCGCCGAAGTGCAGCGCCACCTGGCCCGTCTTCTTCCCCTCGCTGAACCACGACGCCTGGATATGCTGGATGTTATCGAGGTAGATGCGCGAGAGGGCGATCATGCGGAGGTATCGATTGGCGCCCTGCTCGTGGTCGACACGCTTGTCCAGGGCGGTGTTGGCCTTCTTGAAGCTCCAGGGGATGAAGGCGGTGAAGCCGGGGGCTTCGTCCTGCAACGCCCGCAGGACCTCCAGGTGTTCGATAACGTCCTCATCCTGCTCCAGGTGGCCATACATCATGGTGGCGGTGGTGTGAATGCCGAGCTTATGGGCCTCGCGATGCACCTCCGTCCACTGGTCAACGCTACCCTTAGGGAACAGCCGGCTAATCTTACGCTTAACTCGATTGGACAAAATCTCCGAGCCGCCGCCAGGAATGGAGTTCAGCCCAGCCTCCTTCAGCGCCTGAAGCACCTCTCGAACGCTGAGCTTGGACACCTGGGCCATCTTCTGGACCTCGGGCGCCGAGAAGAAGTGGGGATGGAGGGTTGGGAGGCGGCGCCGGGTCTCGCGCACTAGATCGGTGTAGTACTCCAGGGGCAGACTGGGGTTAAGGCCGCCCTGCATCAGCACCGTGGTGCAGCCCTTATCAACAGCTTTGGCGAGCATCGACATAACCTCATCCACCGAGTGGGTGTACTTGTCGGTATCCTTCTCGGTGCGGTAGAAGGCGCAGAAGGTGCAGTAGGCATCGCAGACGTTGGTGTAGTTGAGGTTGGTGTCGATGACGAAGGTGACCATCGGCTCTGGGTTGTGACGGTAGCGCGACTCCATCGCCAGGGGCGCCAGGTCCAACAGCGGGGCCTCTTTCAGCAGATACAGCCCCTCCTCTTTGTCGATGCGCTGCCCGTTATTGACCTTCTCGCGAATCTTGTTGAGCATAACCTTCTCCTAAGCCCCTCTCTCGGTGGACGAGCGGGCAGGCTCTTTTATGGCCTCTAGCAACCTTCTGAATCTATCCATCGCCTCCATCTCCGCCGGGCCTAGCCGGTAGTGGAAGCTCAGTATGTATTCGACGACCTCGTCGTGGGTCATGTTCAGGTCGCGGCGGCGGGCGGCGATGGCGTCCACGTCTGCGATGGCCTGGGATATGGACGTATCGAGCCACTGACACAGCCGCCACGCCTGGTCTTTAGGGAAGTCCTTGCGCACCACCCATCGAGCGAAGACAAAGGGCAGGCCCGTCCACCGGTTCCAGACCTCGCCCAGGTCGTAGCAGTGCGGGTAGCTGGGCATGCCGTTTCGATGGCGCAGGGCATCGTCGCCGATGAGCAGGAAGGCGTCCCAGTGTGTGGCGGCGCTGTTGCCGTTAGCTGGAGGGAACACCTGGGGCAGCAGGACGTATTCTTTAGGCTGAACGTTGTATTTGTGCGCCAGCAGCACCTTCAGCAATCGTACCGTAGTCGAGGTTTGGCCTGTGACTGCGATGGCGGCGCCATCGAGTTCTTCTATCGGACGCTTGGAATAAAAAAGTATGCTGCGGGCGCGGTCAGTGGTGCCAATGCAAAAGTCTCCCAGAGGCTTGAAGATGTCCTCGAGTTCGAAGCAGGTGACCAGCGGCACCGGCCCAGCGTCGATGCGTCCTTCGCCGGCGGCGGCGGAGAGGGCGCGGGGCACCAGGGGCGTCAGCTGCACATCGCGGCCTCGTAGGGTATGATAGAAGACCTCCGAGTTGAGGTAGGGTATCTGGCCGACTCTAATTGGCATAGACTTTCAACTCGTTATAGAGAGCGTCCCGCTCTACGGGCGTCTTGCCAGCGTCGCGGATCAGCCGCGTCATGCGGTCTCGGGTGAGGCCTATGGGACTTTTGGCCTTGGCGGCGTGGGATATACGCTCGCGGCCAATGGTGCCGTCCGAATCATCGGCGCCGAAGTGCAGGGCGATGGAGGCGGTCTCTTCGTAGATAGTTATCCAGTAGGCTTTGATGTGCGGGAAGTTATCCAGCATCAGCCGCGCGCAGGCAATGGTCTTGAGGTCGTCGAAGGGGGAGGCCTGGCGCGCCACCAGCTTGGTGTCGCCGGTCTGGTACTCAATGGGTATGAAAGCGAGGAAGCCGTGGGTCTCGTCCTGCAGCTCTCGCAGCAGCTCGAAGTGATGGACCCGCTCTTCGATGGTCTCTACATGCCCGTAGAGCAGCGTAGCGTTGGAGGGAATGCCCATCTTATGGGCCATGCGATGTATCTCCAGCCATCGCTGCGGGCTGGCCTTACCCGGGAAGAGGAGCTTGTGGATGCGGCTGGAAAAGACCTCGGCGCCGCCGCCGGGCATGGAGTTAAGGCCGGCCTCCTTCAATCGCGCCAACGCCTCCTCCGGCGGCACCTTCCACCGACGCCAGAAGTAGTCTATCTCCGACGCGGTGAAAGCCTTGACCTGGCAGTTGGGAAAGTTCTGCTTGATGGCCTTCACGATGTCGACATAGTGCTCAAAGCCCCAAGTGGGATGATGCCCGCCGACCATGTGGGCCTCGCGAATCTCGTCGCTGAGGAGGCCAAGGATGTCCTCCATGGTCATCTCGTAAGCGCCGGCGTCGCCCTTCTTCTTGGCGAAGTCGCAGAAGGAACACGAGAGGACGCAGAGGTTGGTGGGGTTGATATGGCGGTTGATGACAAAGAACACCTTGTCGCCCCACATGCGGGTCTTGACCCAGTCCGCCATCTTGCCGACGGCGGCGAAGTCATCAGTCTTGAGGATTTTCACGCCGTCGTCGAAGTTTAGACGCTGGCCCGCCTGTACTTTCTCCCAGGTGGGTATTAAAGAGCGGTCGGTGAAGGCGATGTCTTGATAGACCTCTGCTCTAGGCACAGCTACGCCCCTTCTTGAGTCGTTGGTTTTTTCATGATGCTTTTCAGCAGCAGCCGCTTTAGCACCGGCCGGGCCTCCTTTGTCGGCGACGGCTTGCCGGTGTAGAGCCATAGCGCCACCACCTCGTTGATGGCCCCGAGCCAGATGTGGGATGTGATTTCGGTATCGATGTCTTCGATAGAACCCTCGGTCACGGCCTGGTCTAAGTTCTCCTTAATGAGTACGGCGAATCGAGAATACAGCTCGACGCGCTTTTTTTCGAAGGCGTTGCCCATGCTATAGCCTTGCACAAGCAGAAGCTTGGCCATGGGACGCTTCTGGCCCAGGGAGTCGAGCACGGTGTCCAGCGCGACTTCCAGGCGTCGCAGGGCGGTAGGCTCCTGGGATACGGTCTTTCTAACCCGCTCCACCAGCCGGTCGGCCAAGTGGTCCATGACAGCGAAGAAGAGCCTCTCTTTGCTGGGGAAGTGGAAATAGAGGCCGCCCTTAGACACCTCGGTCAGCCGCACAATGTCGTCCATGGCGGCGTCGTGATAGCCCTTCTCGGCGAAAAGGGCCTCAGCGGCCTCCATGATCTTGTCTCTGGCGGTAACTTTTTCTCTGACCATACAATTACAAACCGACTGGTCGGTCGGTTATAATGTAATGCTTGCCTTTATCGCGTGTCAATAAAAATGGTGGCATGGTTTCATTGAGTGGGCGGTATAATTGGGAGAGGGATAAGCCATGAGCAGCCTCGCCAACTTGTTCAAGATGGACTCGCCCCAGCGGCGTCGGGAGGCTCTTTGCGCGCATTTCGTGTCCTTGGGTATCAACGCCCAAGTGGCAAATCGTGGCCGTGGCGAGGAGCAGCTGCGAGCATCAGGTGAAAACTCCCTTGGCATTATTGCCGTCCACAACAGCCCCATCTCCTGGATCCACCTGGTCCAGGGTATGTTGAAACAGGGGCGCTCCTGGGAGCAGATGTTCTCGCGTACTCTAGGCGAGAGCTACCATCGCATCTGGTACGGAGTGCGCGACGCCAACCTCCGGGTAGGAAAGCAGCCAGTAGTATTTCACTCGATTCGTGTCCGCTCAGTGCCAGTCATCGGCAGGGCAACGGATGTCAGATGGGAAACGATGACCGAAGAGGTCAGCCTGGGTCCGCTGTCCGAGGACTCAGCGTTTAAAGAGCCGTTGCTGAAGGCTGGCCTGGATGTGGACGTGATGGGGTTCTCGGATGGTTACTGGATCATCGCCAATCGAGAGACCGGACGGCTCCCCAACAAGCCTATCTGGAACGCCTATGAAGCGGTGGCCCGGGGGCTAATCCAATTTTCCCGCCAATCGCCTAACGGACTAAATTGACGGGGCCGCAGCGCCAGGACTAAGATGAGGCTGTCCAGCAACTAGCTTTATGAGGGAGGAAGCCGTGGCTACCATCACCCGCAGCCTTCCAAACATGCCAACAGAAATCCGAAAAATCATCCGCGTGGGCGAGTACGCCGACGTCACCAGCGCCCTGGCCCCCGGCTATGTCCAGGCCAACCTCGTTATTTTGCCCAAAGAACAGGCCTTCGACTTCCTTCTCTTCTGCCAGCGCAATCCGAAGCCATGCCCGCTCATCGAGGTTATGGAGCCGGGCGTGGTGGAGCCCAAGATCACATCCCCTGGCGCGGACATACGCAGCGACCTGCCGAAGTACCGAGTGTTTCGCAACGGTGAGATGGTGGAGGAGCCGACGGACATCAGCCACCTGTGGCGCAAAGACCTGGTCACCTTCCTCCTGGGCTGCAGCTTCACCTTCGAGAAGGCGATGGTCGACGCGGGGATACCTCTGTGGCACTGGGAGCACGCCAAGAACGTAGCCATGTGGCGCACCAACATCGCGTGCACCCCCGCCGGCGCTTTCCACGGCCCCACGGTAGTCAGCATGCGTCCCATTCACCACAAGCAGATCGTCCGCGCCGTCCAGGTGACCTCTCGATTCCCCAACGCCCACGGCGCGCCGCTGCACATCGGCAACCCCGAGGCCATCGGCATCAAGGACATCACCAAGCCTGACTACGGCGACGAGCAGCCTTTTAACCCGGGGCAGGTGCCGGTCTTCTGGGCCTGTGGCGTGACGCCCCAGGCGGTGGCCCTTCAGTCCAAGCCGCCCTTCATGATTACCCACTCGCCGGGGCACATGTTTATCACCAACATGCGGGACGCGGACCTGGCGGCGCTGTAGCGGGCCGTAACGTAACCTAGCTCTTGTCGAAAAGAAATAAAGGATAGAGTTATGTCTACTACTGCGTTTTCGACCATCGAGGACATTATTCTGCAGCGGGACCAGCGGGGCGTCGCCGCCCTGCGGCCCCACCTGCCTGCCGACTATGCCGTCCAGGCAGCCCAGTACGTCCTCGACCACCCCGGCACCACCTTCATCACCACTGGGTTCTACATCCTCTACGGCGGCACCGTCGAGACCGACGGCCCTCCGGGCGCCATGGCCATCGGCAAAGCGTTGGAGAAGCTAGGACGCAAGGTTGTATATGTCACCGACAAGTATTGCCTGAAGGCGATGAAGACCCTGGCCAGCCCCAAGGGCACGGTGGAGGAATTCCCCGTCACCGACCTGGAAGGGAGCAACAAAGCCGCCAAGGTTCTCATCGACAAGCACAAGCCCGCCTTGCTCATCTCCATCGAACGCTCCAGCCCCTCCCGCGACGGTATCTACCGCAACATGCGCTCCACGGACGTTTCGTCCTACACTGCCAAGGTGGACGCCATGTTCCGCATCCACCCCAACACCGTCGGCATCGGCGACGGCGGCAATGAGATTGGCATGGGGCTTTTGGAGGAGTTCATACCCAAGTACCCCAAGCTGCCCCAGCTTCCCGCCGCCGTAGCCTGCAAGAAGCTGATCATCGCTAGCGTGTCCAACTGGGGCGGGTACGGGCTGGTGGCGGCCATGTCGAAACTGTCCAAGCGCAACCTCCTGCCGACGCTGGAGGAGGAGGCCGGATGGGTGAAACAGTGCGTCGACCAGGGGCTGGTAGACGGCTTCACCGGCGAGGCCAAGCTGTACGTGGACGGCTTCCCGATGGACGAGTACCAGAAGACCCTTAAACAGCTCCATGACCTGCTGAAGCGAGAAGGGGTAAAGGGAAAGTAGGTAGCCTAAACCCCCTTAATCTCCAGCGTCTCCACTTCCGCTTTCGCCAGATCCGCTATCCTTATGGCGTGATTGTTGGTGTCCGCCACGTATAGCTTGCCGTTGGCTACCGACAGTCCACCGGGTTCGTAGAAGTGGGCGTCCAGGGCCGGACCGTCCTTCAACCCAGGTTTTCCTGAGCCGAGGAACTTAGTGACGCCTCTGGTGTTGGGAAAGCACTTCTTGATCTTGTGGTTGTACGAATCTGCTACGTAAAGCACCCCATCATGCCAGTGGACGCCCAGGGGGTGCTGCAACCGCACCTGGTCGCCGATGCCGTCCATGTCCCCAAACTCGAATAAGCCTTTGCCGACAATCGTCGTCACTCGACCGCCGGGCGTCAGGTCGGCTATGCGGAGCGAGCTAGTCTCGCTGTCGGCGAAGTAGAGGCGTTGGCCGTCGGTAGTAATGCCGCTGGGCTGGGCCAGGGCCGCCGACGCCAGCGGGCCATCGACGATGTTCTCTCGACCGCTGCCAGCGTAAGGCCCCGCCGTCTTCTTGGCCGGGTTCAGATACCAGAGCTGGTGCGGCCCCGCCATAGCGATGTACAGCACACCCTTGTGAAAGACCAAATCCCAGGGCGAGTTCAGCAGCACATCTTTTATAGGGCCGCCGGTATTGCCGAAGGGCGCCTGCTCGCCCTTGCCTGCCAGAGTCTCAACGTACCCCTCTTTCAAGTCCACGGCGCGGATGGCATGGTTCTCGGTGTCAGCGACATAGAGGGTGTCGTCGTCCAGGGCCAGGCCCTGTGGGTGGTTGAACGCGGCCACTACCAGGTCACCATCCTCAAGACCGGGCGTCACCCCACCCATAGTCCGCACCACCTCCCCCTCCAGTGTGGTCTCGACGATGCGGTTGTGATTGGAGTCGGATATGAACAACCTATCACGCGCGGCGTCGGCCAGGACCTTGCCGGGGAAGGACAGAGGTGTAGTCGGCGGCGGCTCCAGCTTGTAGTCCAGCGGGCGTCTGTCTAGGAGGCCCTGGGCGTCGTACTCCTTCACCATCTCGGACAGCAGATTGTCAAAGGCCTCGTAGGGTATCTCGCCCTCGTGCTTCCCCATAACTTTGCCCTGAGGGTCGATGAACATGAGGGTGGGCCAGGCTCGGGCGGTGTAGGCCTGCCATACCTGGAACTGGCTGTCGTTGATGACGGGATGGCTTATCTCATATCGAAGGATGGCCTGGCGGACGTTCTCGGTCTCCTTCTCAGTCGGGAACTTGGCGGAGTGGACGCCAACGACCACCAGATCTCTCTCGTACTTCTTCTCCAGCTTCCGCAACTGCGGAAAGACGTGCATGCAGTTAATTCAACAATATGTCCAGAAATCGAGGATGACGATTTTGCCCTTTAGCTCCCGCAGGCTGAGGGGTCGTTCGGTGTTAAGCCAGTCCAGGCCCGGCGGGAAGTCGGGCGCGTTGACGGTGCCCAGGTATTGAGAGGGTGGCATGGCAGCCTCCTTCAAATCCAAACTCTCACTCTTCCATTCTCCGCCAACGCACCGCCTTAGTCCATAATTCGAGCGCGCCCTTGATTAAACGCCACCCTAGGGCCATGATTAAGCTAAACGCCCTGTTGAGCTGCTATGCGAATTCGCGTCTTAGGCGCCCACAACCTGGAGACCCGAGAGACCCGCCACACCTGCTTTCTCGTCGACGGCACAGCAGCCATCGACGCCGGCAGCCTCATGACTGGCCTGCGTCCTGACGAATTCAACTCGCTGCAAGCCATCCTCCTCACCCATCGCCACTTCGACCACATCCGCGACCTGCCAACCTTCGGCCTAGCCACCATGGACTCCTGTGCGACCCTGGACATCTACGGGCTGCCTCAAACCCTCGAAGCTCTATCCACCCACCTTCTTGACGGCCTCCTCTACCCCAACTTCAACCAGCGGCCCTCGCCTGAAAAGCCGCGCTTCAAGCTGCACACCATAACCCCTAACAAGCCCTTTAGCGCGGGCGGACTGACCGCCCGGCCAGTGACAATGCCCCACGGCGCACCTGCCGTCGGCTTTGTAGTCCGCGACGCGCAGGGCCGCTGCGCCGCCTTCACCGGTGACACAGGCGGCGGCTTGCTGTCTCTCCTGCACGATGCCTTCAGGCCGTCGCTTCTTTTTGTCGAGATGACCTACCCTAACCATATGGAGTCGAAGGCTAAAGAGAATGGCCACTTAACGCCTTCTCTGCTGGTGAGGGATATGGAGGCCGCCCGCCGGCGGGGTGTCGCCATACCCAAGATAGTCGCGACGCATATAGGCTTTCATTACCAGTCCGATATTGTAAGTGAACTAGATAAGGCGACTCGCGAATCCGGTACTGAAATCATCGCCGCGTCAGCGGATATGGAGTTCGATATCTAAGCGTACGGGAGCGCGCTGAACGCCGTCGAGTATACTGACGGCACCTCCCGCAGCCAGAAAATGAAATGAGACCCCTTGCAGGTCCTGAAAGGAGCCTTATGACAGCTCAGTCCGCCTTTATATATGATGATGCCTTCAGCCACCACGTGCTGCGGCAAGACCACCCCATGCGGCCCATCCGCCTCCGCTACACCTACGAACTGCTGGACTCCTACGGCGCCTTCAAGGACTCAGGGCAGTTGGTCAAGCCTCGCCCCGCCACGGAAGAAGAGGTATCGGCGTTTCACACGTCGGACTATATTCAGGCTGTGCGAATGCTCTCCAGCGGCATGTACCTGCCCAGTTCCGCTCAGTATGGCTTCAGCGCCATGGGCGACAACCCAGTCTTTCCAGGCATGTTCGAGGCGTCGCTTCTGAGCACAGGGGGCACTATGGTGGCGGCGGAGATGGTGGCCCAGGGCAAAGTTAAGGCGGCCTTCAACATCTCCGGCGGCTTGCATCACGCCATGGCGGACCGGGCCTCGGGCTTCTGCGTCTTCAACGACCCCGTGGTGGCGATTAAATATTTGATGAAGCAAGGGATGAAGGTGGCTTACGTCGACATCGACGCTCACCACGGCGACGGCGTCCAGGCCGCCTTTTATGACACCGACCAAGTGTTGACTATCTCAACCCACGAGTCCGGGCGGTTCCTTTTCCCCGGAACAGGCTTTGTTGACGAAGCTGGGACCGGCAAGGGCCGAGGCTATTCGGTCAACGTCCCTCTATTCCCTTACACCGGCGACGACGCCTACCTGTGGGCCTTTCGCGAGACCGTGGTCCCGCTTATCAAAGCCTTCAAGCCTGACATCCTGTTCACCCAGCTTGGCATAGATACCCACGCGCGAGACCCCATCACCCATCTCCAACTAACGTCCCGCGCCTTTACCGAGGCTGTGCAGGAGTTTGCCTCGCTGGGCCTGCCGTGGATTGCCACCGGCGGTGGCGGCTATGACGTCATGGCGGTGGCGAGGTGCTGGGCCCTGGCCTACGGAATCATGGCAGGCCGGGAGTGGTCGCAGGATATCCCAGAGGCTTATACATCGCGCTATGGAATCACCAATCTGAGGGACCCGGACGTAAACCCGCCGGCCAAGGAACTCCACGACCAGATTGAAAGCCATGCTCAGGTTACGGTCGAAGAGATAAAGAAGCTTTTCTTTCCCATCCACAAGGTGGACTAAGTAGAAAGACCCCCGAATCGTCGGGGGTCTTTCCGTGTTACGTGCGTTCCAGTTTACGATTTGACCGCTTTGTCCGCAACCTTCAGTATCGCCTTCGCGTCCTCGCCGACTCCCTGCTCCACACAGTCCAGGTATGTAGAGTAGATGGCCTTGTCCAAAGCCTTCAGGATGCGGCCGTCCGAGTGTTGAACCTGCCGCACCTCAGCCTTGCGATGGGTGTAGTAGTGCAACCTTTCCAGAAAATGGTCCTGGAGCTTGGTAAGCTGTTGTACCGCGTCCGTCACCACCTGGCTGTTTTCAGTTTGCGCCGTATCAGGCTGATTGGGCGCTTTAGATATCTGTGCCATCTCTCTACCTCCCTTCTGATTGACCGCAGCGAGGCCGAGATTCAACCAGTGCGTTGGGTTATATATCTATTATTACGCACCAGACCCCATTTTGTCAGCTAACCTCGCGGAATTCGCCTTCAACGGTGCCTTCATCCTTGCGGTCGCCCTGGCCGCCGGGCGCCTGGCCGGTGGGGCCGTTGGTTGGGCCCGCTCCCGGCGCGCCGGTCTGGGCATACACGTGCTGGCCCAGCTTCTGCACCGACGCATTAAGCTCCGTCATGGCGCTCTGCATTCCCGCTACGTTGTTGGACTGCACAGCGTTGCGAAGGGCTGAGAGCTTACCCTCTACTTCCTGCTTCAAGTCTTCAGGAATCTTGTCGGCATGCTCACGCAGCATCTTCTCGGTGCTGTAGACCAAAGTGTCGGACTGGTTGCGGACTTCCACTTCCGCCTTCTTGCGCTGGTCCTCCTCGGCGTGCTGCTGGGCCTGCTGCACCATGTTCTCTACCTGGTCCTTGGAGAGGCCGGAACTGGGCTGAATAACAATCTTCTGCTCCTTGCCCGTGCCCTTGTCCTTGGCCGACACGCTCAAGATGCCGTTGGCGTCGATGTCGAATGTGACGACCACCTGGGGCACACCGCGGGGCGCGGGGAGGATGCCATCGAGGATAAACCGGCCTATCGACTTGTTATCCTTGGCCATGGGCCGCTCTCCCTGAACGACGTGAATCTCCACGCTGGTCTGCCCGTCGGCGGCGGTGGTGAAGGTCTCGCTTTTGGAGGTGGGGATGGTGGTGTTACGAGGAATAAGGGGCGTCGCGACTCCGCCCAGGGTCTCGAGGCCCAAGGTGAGGGGCGTCACGTCCAGCAGCAGCAGATCGCGAACGTTGCCCTGAAGAACGCCGGCCTGTATAGCCGCGCCGACGCCTACGGCCTCGTCCGGGTTGACGCTGCGGTTGGGCTCTTTCCCGAAGATGCCCTTGACCTTCTCCTGCACCAGCGGCATACGGGTCATGCCGCCCACTAAAATGACTTCATCAATCTTATCGGCGGTGACCTCGGCGTCGGTTATGGCCTGCCGGCAAGGGCCTTCGGTCTTATCGACCAGGTCCTGCACCATCTGCTGCAACTGCGCGCGTGTCAGGGTCTTGAGCAGATGCTT
The DNA here is from genome assembly GCA_016872285.1 of SAR202 cluster bacterium. Lineage (NCBI taxonomy): Bacteria > Bacillati > Chloroflexota > Dehalococcoidia > SAR202 cluster bacterium. Next base: position 31,035 of record VGZZ01000003.1, read on the forward strand.
GGGGCCGCTGGCGTCGGCGGTGATAAAGGGGAGGTTTATCTCCGTCTGCATCACGCTGGACAGCTCGATTTTTGCCTTCTCCGCGGACTCCCGCAGGCGCTGCAGTGCCATCCGGTCCTGCCCCAGGTCTATGCCTGAGTCCTTCTTGAACTCGGCCACCAGCCATTCCAGGATCCTCTGGTCAAAGTCGTCGCCGCCCAGGAAGGTATCGCCATTGGTGGACTTCACCTCGAAAACGCCGTCGCCGAGCTGTAGGATGCTGATATCGAAGGTGCCGCCGCCCAAGTCGAAGACCGCAATAGTCCTCTCCTTGGGGCCTTTGTCCATGCCGTAGGCCAGGGCCGCTGCGGTGGGCTCGTTTATGATGCGCAGCACCTCCAGGCCCGCTATCTGGCCGGCGTCCTTGGTGGCCTGCCTCTGCGAGTCGTTGAAATAGGCAGGGACGGTGATGACGGCCTGGGTAATCTTCTCGCCTAGCTTGGCCTCCGAGTCCTGCTTGATCTTCTGCAGGATCATGGCGGAGATCTGGGGCGGCGCGTAGTTCTTGCCAGCCATGGTCACATGAGCGTCGCCGTTAGACGCCTTGACGACCTTGTAAGGCAAAACCCTTATGGCTTTCTGGGTCTCGGCGTCGTCAAACTTGCGGCCCATGAGACGCTTAATCGAAAAGATGGTGTTCTCAGGGTTGGTTACGGCCTGACGCTTGGCCGCCTGCCCCACGTATCGTTCGTTGTTGCGAGGGTTCACCGCCACTACCGACGGCGTCAGGCGGGACCCCTCCGCGTTTTCGACGACGACCGGCTCGCTGCCTTCTATCACCGCGGCCACCGAGTTAGTAGTGCCTAGGTCAATTCCAAGTATTTTAGCCATCTCTACTTCTCCTTATTTTCAGAAGAGACCTGATTTTCTCTCGAGGTCTCCGTGTTTGGCGTCCTGCTCTGCGCGACAATTACCTGGGCCGGCCTAAGCACTTTTCCACGAAGCTTATAGCCATCCCTCACTACCATTAATACATTCCCATCCTCATGGTCCGGGCTTTCCTGCTGGGCCAGGGCCTCATGCTCGAAGGGGTCAAAGGGCTTGCTCTGGGCATCCATGCGCGTGACGCCCTCCGATTCCAGCAGGCCCTGGAGCTTTCGATATATCAGCGAGAAGCCTTCCTGCCATGGCTCCGGAGCTTCCTTCTTCGGCGCTTTGTCCAGAGCGAGGCTAAGGTCATCTAAAACCGGAAGGAACTTCTTCAACAAACGGCCGTTGGCCTGAAGAGTCTGCTCGTCCCGCTCCTCGTCTGCGCGTTTACGATAGTTGATGAAGTCCGCCTGAACGCGCTGCAACGCCGACTTGAACTGGTCCCGCTCCCGCAGGGCCTCCTCCAACTCGGCCAGCACGTCGCGAGGCTGTCCTTCTTGCTGCGACTCTTGTGATTTGTTCGATTCGGTATCCATAAGCAACCTTTGTAATTGATTAGTCTTGCACCGGCAGGTTCAGCCGCTGGAAAAGCTGCCGCATCTCCTGGCGGAAGACCTCCTGTATGGTCTGCATCTGGGCTTCCATTCTGAGGCGGCGCTGCATGTCCATAAGCTGGTTTACGAGCTTCAGGGTGAAGACCACGCCGGCCAGATTCATGCCCAACTCCTCTTCCAGGTAGCGAATAAGCCTCAGCTTTTCGATGTCTTCCTGGGAGTATAGGCGGAGCATCCCTACAGTCCTGGATGGGCGTATAAGGCCCAGGCGCTCATACTTCCGCAGGGTCTGGGGATGCATATCCAGTATCCGGGCTGCTACACTTATAATATAGACGCCCTGGACCTGCTCCTCATGCGACTCGAGGGTGGCAGAACCGGGAAGGGTGGACGACTCGACATCGTTATCGACAGGCAGGCCGTTGGGGCTTTGCCAGTTAGGGACCTTAAAAGTCCTCCCCTGTCCCTGACTCTTGTCCTGTTGAAGCAACCTTAGCTCCAGCGACTCTTAGTATGTAAATATCCTACAACTTGACATGAATTGTGTCAAGTTGTATAATCGCTCATCGATTCAATCAGCTTGCTGATATGCTAAACAGCAAAGGAGAAGGGTTAGTTGTCATGGTCCAGTTCAAGGGTTGCCCCCGCTGCCACGGGGACTTGCATCTAAAGCGTGATATGGAGGGTCTCTACCTGAGCTGCCTCCAGTGCGGTTTCACTAAGGACTTGCCTAAGGCGCCCGCTCGAAAGCCGGAGCGCGAGCCGGAAATAGCCGGCAGCAAGGCTGAAAAGTAGTACCTGCCTCTGTCACGATTAGCAGGATTCTAGAAGCGGCGAATTTAAGAGGCCCCCGATAGGGGGCCTCTTTTTATACTTCGATCATCTTGAGCTTGGGCGAAATTGTGAGCTTGGCCTCGGTCATTTCCTGCACCTCTTCTGGCTCGTAGCCGGGGGCTATCTCTCTCATGAGGAAGCCTCTATCGGTAACTTCGAAGAAGCCCAGGTCTGTCACCACGAGCTTCACCACGCCCACGGCGGTCACCGGCAGTGTGCAGCGCTTCCTCAGCCTCGGCTCACCCTCCTTGGTGGTGTGCTGCAAGGCCATAAAGACACGTTTGGCGCCGACGGCCAGATCCATAGCGCCGCCAATGCCGCCGCCTTTGCGGCCCATGGTCTTCCAGTTGGCGAAGTCGCCGTTTTCCGCCACCTCGTAGGAACCCATGACGGTGGCGTCCAGCCGCCCGCTGCGAATGAGGCCGAAACTGTCGGCGTGGTGGACTATGGCCGCGCCGGGGATGAGGCTGACGTACTGGCCTCCGGCGTTGACGATGTAGAGGTCTTCCTGGCCCTTGGGGTATATGCCGCCGTAGCCGATAAGGCCGTTCTCCGACTGGTATATGATGGTCTTTTTGGGGTCTTTATAGTTGGAGCAGAGGGTTGGTATGCCGATGCCCAGGTTTACTATCCAGCCGTCCTGGAACTCTTTGGCGATACGGTCCGCCATCTGCTGCCGGCTTAGAGGCTTCTTTTCCACGTTCTAGTCCTCGCGATTAAGTCTAGCGCTGCACAACCCGGTCCCATATGCCTTCCGGCGCCGGTGGAATCTTTACGATTCGATGCACAAAGATACCCGGCGTATGCACCTGGTCGGGGTCGATGGAGCCCAACGGCCCCGGGTCCTGCTCTACCTCGACGATGGTGGTCTTGGCCGCCATGGCCATAATGGGGTTGAAGTTGCGTTGGGACAGCTTGTACTGGAGGTTGCCAAAGGTGTCGCACTTGTAGGCGCGGATAAAGGCGTAGTCGGCGGGCAGGGCGTGTTCAAGGATGTACTCCTTGCCGTTGAAGGCGCGGCGCTCTTTGCCCTCCGCCATCTCGGTGCCGACGCCGGTGCGGACGTAGAAAGCGGGAATGCCCGCCGCCGCCGCGCGAATCCGCTCCGCCAGCGTGCCCTGGGGCATAAGCTCCCCTTCTATAAGCCCTTGCTGATGCAGCTTCTCGAAGGCCGTGGCCTGAGATGGATGGGGCGCGGCAGTGAAGCAGCAGTGGATTTTTTTGACCAGCCCCGCTTCCACTAGTTTGCCCAGGTCCATCTGCCCGTCGAAGGGACCGGCGCCCGGATGGTTGGAGATGGCGACCAGATTCTTAGCTTTCTTGCGAATCAACGCGGCGATGAGGTTGCGGGGCGTTCCCGGACCGGCAAAGCCAGGTATGTAGATGCTGGCGCCGTCAGGGATGTCCGCCACCGCCTCGTCAAAGCTCTTCAAGACCTTATTCTTCATGAGGCGAGGTTTCTCCTGGGACGGTTTTCGTACTAGATATTAGCGCCTGCGGGAAGGGCTGCCAAGCGTAAGGTTACGGATGGCTAGGTGCCGATTCGTGGGCCGGGAGTGCAGGCGGTCCGCAGCGTCTCCAGCACCGACAGTATCGCCAGGTAACTGGTGCGGGGGTTGGTGACATGGGGCTTGTTCTCCAATCGGAACCGCAGCACACCGAAGTCACCCTTGGCGTACACCTCATGGACGTTGCCCGGCGCTTTAGGGTCCGCCACTATCTTGACCTTTGTCCTCTCCGGCCCTAGGCCCGCCAGGCTGAGCGTCACCCCTACGTTGACGTTGGCCGGAAAGAGCTTGATAGCCTCTAGAGCGTTTCCGTCGAATATCACCGTAGGCCGGCTTATCTCCTTCCCCTCCCATTCTTTGAATCCAGCCGCCCCCTGAAGGCTTCGAGGCGTCTTGGTAGTGGTCAGGCTGACCTCTTGCAGCAAGCCGCGGCAGGCGCGGATAGCATCGATGCCGCCCAGGGCGCCCGTAGGCACCAACATGCGCCGGTTGGTCCTAGCTGCAACACTAGCCAGTCGATTGAAAAACGCGGTGTCGGCCAGCGCGCCGGAGCTAATCATCAGCAGGTCCTTGCCTCCGGACAGCACGGCCTCGGCGTGGGCTTTGGCCGCCGCGGGCGATGCGCACTCCAGCACCATGTCCATGTTTTTAACCGCCATGAACTTGGCGAAGTCGGTGAAATACGGGATGCCGCCAGCGAGCTGCTTTGCCAGCCCTGAGGCACGGGCCTCGTCCTGATCGAAGAGGGCCACCAGCTTCGCGTCACCCGTCTTGGCCGCGCGGATGGCTGTGGCGATCTCCGTGCCGATAGCGCCGCAGCCGATTAGTCCAACGTTTGTCATGGCAGTCTCCTTAAAACCAGGGGATTATAGCAGGGCGTCGGAGAAATCAGCCACACAGCGTCTCCAACAGCTCCACCGCCACGGCTTTGTCCAGGGGCTTGTTATTGTTGCCGCATTTGGGTGACTGGATGCACGATGGGCACCCACCCTCGCAGACACACTCCGACACCGCCTGCAGCGTTGCCCGCCATAGCTCATTCACATCATGGTAGCCACGCTCCGACATGCCGATGCCGCCCGGATGGCCGTCGTAGATGAAGATTTGCGGGCGGCCCGTGTCGGGATGCATGGCCGTGGACACGCCGCCGATGTCGTTGCGGTCGCACATGGCGAAGAGGGGAAGGAGGCCGATGGCGGCATGCTCGGCGGCGTGGAGGCCGCCGGGGAGGTCCAGCTTGTTTTGGGCGCAGCGCTGCACCAGCGACTCCGGTATGTCAAACCACAGGGCAACGGTCTTGAAATCGCTGGGCGGCAGGTCCAAGGGCTCGTCCCCCAGGTCCTCTTCCGACAGCTGCGCCTTCTTCTTATACCCCACGACGTGGTTGGAGACCTCCACCTCGCCCAGATACACGCCGACGCCTCCAGCGGTCTTGGACTCCCACTGTCGCGTGATTCGGATGTCGGTTATGTCCTTGGCCTGGGTGTAATAGGGCACTTCGCGGCGGTTGGCGTGGGCCACCCGGGCCTTCCCGTCAAGCCGGGTGATCAGATAAGGCTCGCCCAAGTGCAGGTAAACGGCCCCGGGGTATAGCTGGTGGAACACTGCCCCTTCTTCCACCGTCTCGATGACCGTGCCCGACGCCTCCTCCACCACCAGGTAATTTTGCCTCGACGCCGACCGTAGGTTCAGCCCTTCCGCCGGGTACCCCACCGACGGCGTCGCGAACCATCGCTGCCCGCTGCGCCGGAGGAGACCTTGTCCCTCAAGCTCCCTCGTCCTGTCCCATAAGCTGTCTCCAAATATAGCCTCGTCAGAGGCGTCCAGGGGCCATTCGTAGGCCGCGCATAGAATATGCGGCGACATGATATGCGGGTTCTGTGGGGCGACCAGGGCTTTTTCGATGGGCTTGCCGAAAAAGGCCTCGGAGTGGCGCATGAGGTACTGGTCCAGGGGGTTGTCCTGGGCCACCAGCACCGACAAAGATTCCTTCCCTCGCCTTCCGCTGCGGCCTGCCTGCTGCCACGTGCTGGCGATGGTGCCGGGATAGCCAGTAATGATGGTGGCGTCCACTTGCCCCACGTCTATCCCTAACTCCAAGGCGTTGGTGGCGGCCACACCCAAAAGCTCGCCAGTGAACAGCCCTTTTTCAATGGCGCGGCGTTCCTCCGGCATGTACCCCGCCCGGTAGGGACTGATCTGCTTTGCTAGGTCTTTGTCTTCCGTCGCCAACTGGTCGCGGCTGTACTTGTACACAAGCTCGGCCATGCGACGGGTCTTCACAAAAGTTATCGTCCTGGTGCGATGCTTAACGAGTTCGGTAAAGAGGCCGCTGGCCTCGATATTGGTGCTGCGCCGCGTGCCCTTTCTCAAATCGATGACCGGCGGGTTCCAAAAAGCGAACCGCTTGCCCCCCGATGGCGAGCCGTCTTCATCTACCACAGTAAAGGATAGCCCCGTCAGACGCTCGGCCAGCTCACCCGCATTGCCGATGGTCGCGGAGCAGAGGATGAACTGCGGGCTGGCGCCGTACCTGCGGCATACCCGCCGCAGCCGCCGCAGCACGTTGGCGACGTGGGAGCCGAAGACGCCTCGATACACATGGGCCTCGTCCACCACTACATACCGCAGACCTCGAAAAAACGCAGACCACGATTGGTGGTTGGGCAGGATGCCGAAGTGGAGCATGTCGGGGTTGGTGAGCAGCACGTGGATGCCGCGCCGCAGGGCCGAGCGCTCGCTGGAGGGGGTGTCGCCGTCAAAGATTGCGGCGTTGACTTTGAAGCCTCTGGACAGTTCTTGGAAGCCCTTTAGCTGGTCCTGAGTCAGCGCCTTCGTCGGATAAATATACAGGGCGCGGCTGCGACGCTCCGACAGCGCCTTTTCCAACACCGGGAGGTGGTAGCAGAGGCTCTTGCCGCTGGCCGCTGGCGTAGAAACGATGACGTTCTCGCCCCGACGCACGGCTTCGATGGCCTGGGCCTGGTGGCTGTACAGAGGCCACCGCCCCATCTCCTCCAACCGGCGCTGCAAGTGGGCGTTAACGGAATCGGAAGGCTGAGCGTGGCGGGGAGGCCTGGGCGGCAGGTGCGCCACGTGGACTATCTGGCCTTTATAGGCCGGCGACGCCTGGAGGGACTTAAGGAAGTCGACGGGGTTCATGAGTAGACTAAAAGGCGGTCAAAAACTCGGTCTCGTAATCCAGCAGTTCGGCCTCGCCGCGCGCCTCGCTGAGAAAGGACACCACTTTTGAAATAACCTCGTTGGCGTGGCGGCCGTCGTTGCTGACGCAGGAGATGCCGAGAGTCAGCCTCTGCCACAGGTCGTTGTCCTCCACCTCGGCGATGGCGACGTTGAATTTGGCGCTGACGCGGCCGATTAACGACTGGGCTATCTGACGCTTCTCCTTAAGGCTGCGCGCACCGTGCAGCATGAAAGTTATCCGGCAGAGGCCAACGTGCAAGATGACTCCAAGAGGGCAGATTGTATGTTCGAGTATAACAAAAGGCCTGCCACGGTCTCCCGAGGAAGTGTATACTGCCCTGGACATTCGGGGGCGACGTGAACGTATTATTTCAGCGGGGCGTATATCTTCCTGAGCCAGACCTGTGGCTGGATTCCACCCTTCGCCGCGCTAGCGCCTTCATCTCCCACGCCCACGCCGACCATGTCGGCCCCCACTCCCGGCCCATCCTCTCCCAGGCCACCGGCGTGCTGCTGCAAGACCGGCTCCGCCGCGCCGACCCCTGTGTTATGCACTACGGCGAGCCCCTGGACACGCCCGGCTACACCCTGACCCTTTACCCCGCGGGCCATTGCCTCGGCTCCGCCCAGGTCCTAATCGAGTCCAAGGCTGACGGCCATCGCACCCTCTACACCGGCGACTTCAAGGCCCAGCCCAACCCCACCGCTCAGCCCTTGCAGCCCGTCCAGTGCGACACACTAATTATGGAATGCACATTCGGCCAGCCTGTATATCGCTTCCCGCCGCAGCATGATGTCCTTGAACTCCTTTTCCAGACCCTAAAGGAATGGCTGGAAAAGGGCTATGCGCCGGTAATCCTGGCCTACAAGACCGGCAAGGCCCAAGAACTGCTTTACCAGCTGCTCGCCAAGGGTTTTTCGGTGGCGATGGAGGAGTCCGCCTATACTGTCACCCGTCGATATGAAGAGGCGGGCATACAGTTCCCCGGCGCTTATAGCGCTTTCGACGGCGCTTTGAGAGACGGCGAGGTAGCTATATCTCCACCGGGTAGGAAAAGCCGTGAAGCGTTGCAGGGCGTCAAGCGCAAGGGGTTCCTGGCCCTGTCCGGTTGGGCGGTGCACCCTCGCGGCGGCTACCAGCTTAACGCCGACGTGACCCTGCCATACAGCGATCACGCCGACTTCGACGACCTGGTCGATTATGTTAAGGCCAGCGGCGCCAGGAAAGTTTATACTGTCAGCGGCTTCGAGGACTTAGCAGTACATTTGAGGAGCCTGGGTTTCCAGGCGGAGCATTTAACCAACGGGCACAAGAATACGCAGCTAACACTCCTCTAAGGAGGCTCTATGATTAGACTTACCGTCCTCTATCCCAACCTCAAGGGCTCGCGGTTCGACTGGGACTACTATGTCAACGTCCACACGCCCCTAGCCAAGAAGCGGTTCGGCAAGTGTGTTATCAAATGGGAGATAGACCGTGCCATTGAAGGCGAGCATAAGGGCGAGCCTGCCCCGTGGCAGGTGTCGTGCTATATCACCTTTACGTCGCGGGAGGACTACTACAAGGTCATCGACAAGTATGGCGATGAGCTGAAGGGCGACTTTCCTAACTACACCAACGTCTATCCCCAGTTCCTTATCAGCCAGGTTGAGGTTACATAGAGGTGCGTCATGGCGAAGAATCTTTCAGAGCTTGTACCTGACCTAAAACCCGAACGAGTAGCCACGGGCTTCAAATTCACTGAAGGGCCGGTGTGGCATCCGGACGGCTACCTTCTCTTCAGTGACATACCCGCTGCCGTCATCTATCAATGGCGGCCAGGCCGGGGGGCTACGCCCTACGTCCGCCACAGCCGCCAGTCCAACGGCCTGACCCTGGACCGCCAGGGCCGCCTGATGGCCTGCGAACACGAAGGCCGCCAGGTGTCCCGTCAGGCTAGTGACGGCTCGATGCAGTCCGTAGTCTCGCAGTACAACGGCAAGCGCTTCAACAGCCCCAACGACATCGTCGTCCATTCCAGCGGCGCCATCTACTTCACCGACCCTCCCTACGGTATACAGCCCGAGCAGCAGGAGCAGCCTTATTACGGTGTTTATCGAATCAATACCGACGGCTCGATAACGCTGCTGGTGTCGGACTTCGTCAGGCCCAACGGGCTGGCGTTCTCACCGGACGAGTCGGTCCTCTACATTGACGACACGCGGCGCCGCAAGACCTGGGCCTTCGACCTGCGAAGGGACGGCTGGCTCTCCAACGGGCGCGTCTTCGTCGACATGAACGTTCCAGCTAGCGGCAATCCTGACGGAATGAAGGTGGACACCGAGGGCAACGTGTATATTACCGGCGGGGGCGGCATATGGGTGCTGACAGCCGAAGGCCGGCACCTGGGCACCATTCCCGTGCCCGAGCAGCCCGCCAACCTGGCCTTCGGGGATGCCGACGCTCGCACCCTGTACATTACGGCGCAGACGTCCGTTTACAAGCTTAGGGTGAACGTGCCCGGTGTAAGGCCTTACGGGTAGACGAAGCCGGCTTAGGCTTGAGCCTGGCGGGGTTGTCCACGGCCCTGGGCAGAAGCAGCGCGATAAGGGCGCCGGCGATAAGCACTACCATGACTACGATAGCCGCGTTGGATAGAGCGTTGGCAAAGGCCTCAGCCTGCACCGGGTCGGCGGGACCGAAGGCTTGCACCCTTTTGTAGTCCGCCCCTGGCGCAGTCTCCTCCAGGTTTGAGCGCAGTGAGTTTAAGAACACGGACGAAACCAGCGCCACGCCTAGCACCGCCGACACGTTCTGCATCATGTTCACCATGCCGGAGGCTACCCCCGCCTTGTTCTCGCCCAGGGAGTTCAGCACCACCGCCGTCGTCGTCACAAAGGCGGCGGAGCCACCAAAACTCGCCAGCAGAAGGCTGGGCAGCAGCGTTCTATAATTAGATGTAGCGTCAAAATGCAGCCACAGGAAGGCCGCGGTCCCAGCCAGGCCCATTCCCAGCAGCATGGGTATACGAGGGCCAATCCTGTCCGCTACCTTTCCCCAAAAAGGCGTAGCCAGTACCACGGTCACGCCCGCCGGAAGGAATAAAAGCCCCGCCTCAAGGGCACTTTTGTGCAGGAAGGTCTGGATGAATATGGTACTCATCAGGATAACCGGTATGAAGGCAAAACCAGCGGCGAACCTCACGGCGGAGGCCACAGCAAAGGCCCGGTTCTTGAAAAAGCTGGGGTCGATAATATGAAAGGGCACTAGGATTTGCGCCATCACAAAAAGCGCCAGCAGGACAGCCGCCGCGGAGAAGAGGCCTAGTGTGTTGGCTGACGTCCAGCCGTAAGCGTTGCCGCCGATGATTGCCAGAGTGAGCAAAAGCACAGAACCGGCGCTGAGGGTAACGCCTAAAAAGTCTATTCTGCGGTCGGTTGTCAGGTCCCTGGAATCCCTGACCATGAGGTAAGTGATCAGCATGGAAAAGAGGACAATTCCCAGACTTAGAAAGAATATGGCCCTCCAGGTGAAAGCGCTGGTGAAAGCGCCGCTGACTACCGGCCCAATGGCTAGCCCCAAGGCCCCTATCCCGCCCCAGACCCCTATAGCCAACCCTAGGTCTTTTCGCAAAAACGCCACGGCGAGGACGGAAAGGGAGCCGGGCATCATCATGGCGCTGCCCGTGCCTTGCACCACCCTTGCCGATTGCAACACATAAACATTAGGTGCCAGGGCGGCCAGCAGGGAGCCGGAGGCGAATATAGTGGAGCCTATCAACAGCACCCGCTTTCGGCCGTAAAGGTCGCAAAGCTTGCCGCCAACTACCACCAGGGCGGCGAAGGTCAGCGTGTAAGCGTTCAGCACCCAGCTTCCTTCCACCAGCGTTACTCGAAAGTCGCGCTGAATGGTAGGCAGCGCCAGGTTCACTATGGTGGCGTCCATAGCGACCAGAAACGCGGCTAGACAACTGGCCAGCAGCACCAGCCAGGGCCTTAATTCTTTTCCTGGCTCTACAGCTATGGGACTCTGCACTGGCTAGGCAAACCTCTGTTTTTTGCCTGAAATCACTGGCGCAGCAGTATATATTACGCTACCTCGCCAGTCAGTTACACTATTTCATATCCTTTGCTCGTTGTGTAGGCATACCCTGGCTGATACCATGTGTTCCATGGAAAAAATCCGCCGTCAGGGCAAAGGGCTGCTATACGTATCAATGCTGCCCGAAGACTACGATCCGGACCGGTCTTATCCACTGGTTGTCCTGCTCCACGGATTCGGTTCCAACATGCACGACCTGGCTTCCCTGGCGCCCGCCCTGGACGGCAAAGACTTCGCTTACGTCTGCCCCAACGCTCCTTTGAGCATACCCCTGGGGCCCAATATGAAAGGCTTCGCATGGGCGCCTTTGCCTGGAGAACGGACTGAAGAACACCTCAAAGCCGCTGAAAAATTAATAGCTGAGTTTTTGGACGAGGCCTCAAAAGAATACAAGACACCGAAGGGAAAAATCCTTCTGGGCGGGTTCTCTCAAGGCGGCATGATGACCTTCAGGGTGGGGTTGTCCGCGCCTGATAAGCTGGCGGGCCTGTTTTCCCTCAGCGGCTTCATTGACAACCCTGATGCCGTGAAGGCCAGCCTTCCATCACAGCGAGACCAGCCCATCTTCATCGCTCACGGCACGGAGGATACCGTCATACCGGTGGGCGGCGCCAGAAAGTCGGCAGCCTTCCTGAGAGAACAAGGTTACAACCCTGAATATCACGAATATGTTATGGCTCACCAGGTCACGCCGCAGGTCATCGATGATCTGCGGGTATGGATGCATCGAACGCTGCAGCCCTCGGGTTGAGTCATTGTGACTTGCATACAAGCACTCCTTGACTGCAAAATCTGGTTTAACGCCCCGTCGTATAAGTAGAATCCGCGGCTACATTTAAGCAGGACGGCTTTTTGAGACAAGAGCGACAGGCCTCTACCGCCAGCATGACCTGCACCTACTGCGGCGCCCTGGACCAGCGCGTCGGCGCCAAGTGCCAGGGCTGCGACCGCTTTCTAGTCTATGTCCCCGAATGGGCAAAGCCCCACGAGCGGCACGGGGTCTTTGGACGCTACGGCTTCATTTTCATGACGCATCGCAAGTGGATGCTCATAGCGCTATTTCTTGTTCTGGGCGGCGCCTTCATATGGCACAACTATCACATAGTCCCCAATCCTATAACCCTGATATTCAAAAACCCCAGCACAGGCCTTACGTCTCTATCCGATACCGGACAATGGAACCTCCAGGGCGGGACCCTTGAGCGCACGCGTTACGTGGCCTCCGCCAATGCTCAGCCCCAAGGACGCCTTCTTTGGTCTACCGATTCCGGCGTTCTCACCGGCATATCCCAGCCGGCGGTGTCCGACGGCGTAATATACGTAGGAAGCGACTTCAAGTTCCTCGCCTTCGACGCCGCCGACGGGCGGGTGAGGTGGCAGCGGGACATGGGCGGTCTTGTCAACTCGTCGCCGGCGGTGGCGGACGACTTTGTGTACTTCGGATCTACCGACTCCAACGTCTGGGCCTTAAACCGGCACACGGGGGAGGTGAAATGGGCCTATACCACGGGCAACTACATTTCCAGCTCCCCGTTGGCGCATAACGGCTTCCTTTTCATTGGCTCCGGCGACCATCATATGTACGCCCTGGACGCCGCCACCGGCGATAAGCTGTGGGCCTTTGAGACCGGCGGCGAAGTGCACACGCCTCCGGCGCTCCACAACGGAGTCCTTTATTTCACCTCTTCCGACGCCAGCCTTCACTCCGTTAACTACCGGACCGGCCAGGCGCGCATGAACTACCGGACCCGCGCGCTCAATCCCTTCGAGCCGCCCGTAGTCGCCAACGGCTTGGTGTACATGAACTCGGACAGGGGAATACTAGTGTCCAAGGCTGGCATTCGCGAAATTCCGGGCCGCTTCGCCTTTGAGCGGTGGTGGCGAATCCTTTACGTCCGCGGCTTCACCACCTTTGAGCCTCCATCGCAGCAGGGTTTCAAGTGGCGATTCCAGGTTGGCGACTTCAACAACCAGATTTATTTCTCCTCATCGCCGGCGGTGACGCCGGACGCTCTTTACGTTGGCGACTCCGTGGGCGTCTTCCACGCCCGCAAAGCCAAAGACGCGACGGCGGAAGATGCCGTCCTCTGGGATTTCCAGACTCAGGGCAGAATTATGGCCGCGCCGCTGGTGGCGCAGGACACCGTTTATTTCGGCACTGAGGCCGGGCTCCTGCACGCGCTGGACCGGCACACCGGCCGGGAGCTGTGGAACCTGGATTTGAAGTCGCCTATCTTGCTTTCGCCCGCCTTTGCTGACGGCAAACTCTTTGTGCGCACTGCCGATGGCCGTTTTAACGCCATTGGCTAAAACAGAACGGCCCCTGAACTCTCAAGGGCCGTTTTACAATCTATCTGCTTGGGCTACCAGTGCCAGATGGAGTCGTGGCTGTCGAAAAGACCGGCCAGATCGCTGCGCTTGACCAGCTTAATGCCGCTCACCACCTCATCCTTCTTTATGCCGCGCTCCGCCAGGTCCTCTTCCACCACATACGTAGTCACGCCGGCCTTGGACAGCGCTTCCACGTCCTGGTCCAGCTTTGGCGGGTTGGACAGCTTCACGTCGCCAATCTTTATCCCGCTGGCATCCTGGCCCCTGACGGCGTAGTTGACGGCGTTGGAGCGGAGCAGCACATTGATGTCCGCCCCATTTTTCTTCAGAATGTGTGACATCCACAAGATGGTGTCGTCCTGCTCCTCCAGCGTGCCGTGGTAAGCCCGCTCGACGACAGAAAGTATTTTTGCCATGGCGGCCTCCTATTTCGTGCCCATAATTATGGTGTTTGTGCTTTCCTGCGACCACTTGAGCAGGTCCGCCGGGCTGCCCAGTTTGGCCCCGGCAACCCGGTTGCCCGCACCGCGCTCGTCAACGCAGAGGCCGCAGTTAATCCACTGCACGCCTTCCGTCCTGAGCAGTCCAGCCACAAACTTGGCCGTGGTGGGGTGGTCCTCCTGCTCGGCGCTGGTTCCTTTCACAGGGTTAGCGTGAGGCGCCTGGTCCTTGATGGTCAGGCTCACGGCGCCTTCGTAGGCGAAAACGTTCACCTTGTGACCCTTGCGGACCGCCGCGTCGGCGATGCGCAGGGCGGTGGTAGTGGTCTCGGACTCGTAAGGCGGGTCCATTAGCGCGATTGTCAGCGTTCCCATGTTGCCTCCTTTAATGCCAAACGACTTTGGCGCCCTGCTGCATCACCAGGTCCACCAGGTTATCCACATCCGACACCTGCACCCCGGAGACAATCCCATCCTTTTTTATCCCTCGCTCTCGCAGCGAGAACTCGTCGGCCAGCACCTTAACAGCTTTGGACGACTTGGAAAGGCCAGCCAGGGGGTTGTCCTTGATGCCGGGTCGTGTGGTCAAAACACCGTTCTGAATCAGGAACAACGTGACCTCGTTGCCCTTCTTGGCCAGATCGCCGGCCATGTGGTACATGTACTCGGGGTCGCCATACTCAAACGGGTCGCGGGATTCGATCAACACGTAGTTACCCATGCTCCCTCCTTATCTGTTTGAGAGTCAAAACCATCCGCCTCGTATAATTAACCGGTGACTACCTTGTCCTCTCCATCATACTTTAGCCTTATGGCCCCACCTCCCATCTGGCCCGCCTCCTGTGCTGGCGCCATTCTCAAGACTTCAAATCATACGAACATCGGGGAAATTACCCATTTTTCCGTCAGCGTAGGAGGAGTCGCGATAAGTTGAAATCCCTTACCCCCCTGGGATAAGGGCGAGGCGGATGGAAAAATCCCCTTCCTGACCTCCCCTTTGGCGAAAGGATTATAATAAGGCTTGAAAACTCGGGTCAACTTGGTTGCTATCAATATCTCTTATTAAGCAATCCGTATAAGTCGCAAACCAGTCCACTTAATCTAACACCTGATTGCTGCACGCCATGACTATCTCTGAGCAAAAGCCCTTCCCCGATGAGTTCTTCCAGCGCGTCGACGAGAACGACGACGCCCTGTTCTACGCCGCCCCGCGCTTCGTGGTGCACATTGATGACGAGGCCATAAACACCGTGGGCCGCATCATCGACGAGGCCGTCGCACCGGACTCTCGCATCTTGGACCTGATGAGCAGTTGGCGGACGCATCTGCCCGCGGGGTTTCCAAAGCTGGAAGTGGTGGGCCTGGGCATGAACGCCCAGGAGATGGAGGACAACCCCGACCTGGACGACTATGTCATCCACGATCTGAACCAGAACCCTAACCTGCCCTACGAGGACGAGAGCTTCGATGCCGTGCTGCTGACGGTGTCGGTGCAGTACCTGACGCAACCCGTGGAGGTGTTCAGGGAGGTGGCGAGGGTGCTAATCGAGGGCGGGCCCTTTGTTATAACCTTCTCCAATCGCATGTTCGCGAACAAGGCGGTGCGGGTGTGGCAGGCCTGCAACGACCAGCAGCGCATGGAACTGGTGAAGATGTACCTGGAGCGGGCGGGCGGCTTCACCGGCATCACCACCCAGGACCGCACTCCTAAGCTCTCCCGCTACACCGACCCTGTGTTCCTTGTTATGGGGAGGAAGGTCGCGCTCTAAGGCTCTAAATTAGCCAGGCTAGGCTGCTCACCTGCAAATAATCCTCGCCCTCTCGTGATTCCTGTGCCCTCCCCCGTTAGCCCTCACCATCGCCAAATTCCTCTCCAGCGCCTCCCACGCCCACGGCGCGCAGTTCTCACCCATACCCCAAGCCTCGCGCGGCGGCAAGACAATGTCCCCGTCCACCGGATCGCCGCAGGCTACGTACGGACCTAGACACACCGTCATGGCTGAGAGAGCGCACACTAACGCGGCGCGATGGTCGTGGTCGGTGACATCGGCAAACTGCTGTTCATGCTTGACCCCTGGCACCAGTAAGTTCAGCAGGCGCTCAAAATAGCACTCCCGCATCGCCACCTCCCAGAACCGGTCGCTGGCCTTGCGTCGCAGCGGCCCCAGCTCGACGAAGGCCGCGTCCGGCAGCAGCACCGACAGGAAGGCGTTGGGGAAGACTTCCAGCAGGCATTTGAGGTGTACAGGATCTGGCAGCGGGTTGGGGCCGAGCCGCCAGTAACCCTCCTCCTCCAATAGAAGGCACAGCCTGGCAAGGGTTGTGGCGTGCTGGTGCAGCTTCTGGCTCGACGGCACGCTGGTCTGCCCCGGCTTTCCTCGGTTTCTAAATACCCCGCGGGACAGCAGCGCGTCGGACGCGCGGTAGTGGCTCACCACCCGCAGCCCGCAGGTCAGCGGCCCGTCTATGCCTACCCCCTCGATTACCGTGCCCCTGGGCACCAGCGTTCGTAGGTCTCGCAGCCGCGTCGACTCGTCAGTACCGGTGTTAAAGCATCGCCAGGAAAGGCGGTTGCCGTCCAGGCGAAGAAGACATAGGCCCGTCGAGCGCCGAGTCAGGGAATAGCCCACGTCTATGCCGAGGAAATATCGCGCGGCGCGGGCCATAGAGAGCGGAGGCCCAGGGCCTCACTCCACCGCTATCCTTAGCCGCTTGTTGATGCGGCCCTTGCTCTCATGGCCCACCACTCGAATGCGCCCTACCTCTCGAGTGTTCGCCACATGGGTGCCGCCGTCGGCCTGCATATCCAGGCCCTGGATGTCCACCACTCGCACCTGCTGGATTTGAGGCGGCAGCAGGTTGATTTTAGTCCGTATCAGGTCGGGTATTTTGAACGCTTCATCGCGATGCAGAACTGTGGCATATACGGGCCGCCCCTGGGAAACCTCGGCGTTAACCTTTGCCTCTACCTGCTGCGCGAAGTCGGCGGTCATGCTTTCCAGCTCAAAGTCCATGCGCGCCTCCAGGGGCTTCATGTCGCCGCCGGTGACCTGGGCGCCGTAGTCTCGCCATATGACGCCGCACAGTATGTGCAGCGCCGTGTGCGTGCGCATAAGCTGGTGACGCCGCTCCCAATCGATTCGTCCTTTGACAACGCTGCCCGCGGCCGGCTTTTCGCCGTCGATTTCATGGACTACCACACCGCCCCTGCCGGACACGCCGGTAACTCTATACATGCGTCCCCCGAATTCCAGCGTGCCGGTGTCGCTGGGCTGGCCGCCGCCTCCCGGATAAAAGGCCGTGCGGTCCAGCACCACACCCTTGTCCGTAACTTGCGTTACCTTACCCTCGAACTCTTTTAGATAGCTATCCCTGTGGCACAAAAGCTCCGTCATAGCTGTCCTCTTATATAGGCCCCTTTATGCGGGCGAGTTTTTGACCACTTTCTCCTCGACAAATTTCACCAGATTTATAGTGTCCTCCGACTTCACTTCGCCCTCCGGACCCACCAGCACTATTTGCACCATTACGCGGCCTCGTGAAAAGACTACTACGTGGGCGTCAAAATTGCCCGACGCCGTCTTCACGTTCATCGCCAGGCCAATGGAATCGTCACCCAAAGGCGGCAGTTGCATTATCTGAGAGGTCAACTCGTCAGGCTCAATGCCGGACATCTGTGTGAAAACCTCGCCCATGGCCTGGCTGAAGATAGCGGGGTTCACCCCCTTGGCGAGGGTAATGGTAGATCTCGCCCCAGCCGGCGTAGCTTCTAGCGATATGGTCAAGCTGATAGCGACGAGCTCAGAGGTCCCCGAATCGAAGGTGAGGGCGCGGGCGGCGATCTCCTCGTTATAAGTAGCTACGGACTCGGTTAATTCATCATATCCTTGGCTGGTAATAATGGCGGCTATGGAAATGTCCAGCCTGGACAGGGACATGGCCTGGAGGTCGTAGCCCTGGCTTATGGCCGCTTCACGTCCCTTCAGGTTCCCGGCAGGCGGCGCCGTTGGGGAAGGTGTAGCTGTGACCTGGCCGGATATGATGCCCTTCACCCTCGCGTCCATCCGCTGCGCCAGCCGCAGGGCCGCTGGATTGTAGTCCGCCTGCTCCACCGATATAACGTCCACGCTCAGGACCGCCGTTTCATGAAGCCATATTACCGATGTCACTATAATGTCCGCGAAGGTCAAGCCCGCCGTCACCCGCACGCCGCTGGCGCCGCCCCCCAACGCCGAGGCGTCGAACTCCGCCACCGACCGCAGGACCGCCCCCTCGATATCCTGGCCCTGGTACCTGCGCAGGTCCTGAAGCTCCTTGGTCATAAAGCTTCTGGCCGAGCGCGCGCTGTCGAACACGCTGATAATGCTCTGCACGAAGAAGAGGTCCTGGCGATGGGAATAGGACGACGCGTAGCCCTCCACATAACCCGAGACTTCCAGCAGCTCGGCGGAGTCCAAGGGGTCTATGGTGTCCTCGGCAGCCTGGGACGCGTCAAAGGGCCCGGTCACCTCCATGTCCCGCGTTAAGCCTTGGAATTCGGCGTCGATGTCCGCCTGGGTTAAGACCATAGCCGCCATTCTCGACTGGCTGAAAACCGGCGTCGGAACAGGCGTAGGGGTAGGCGTGGGCGCCGGGGTGGGAGTGGCCGTGGCGGTAGGGGTGGGACTGGGAGTTGGGCTGGGCGTAGGGGTGGGAGTGGGGGACTTGCAGGCCATGGTAAGGAGTATCAGTAAGGCCATGGCCCAAATCAAAAGGGATCGCATATACACTCCTGTGCAGGCCCTGCCCCGGCTGTTAGCGCGAATAATTTCAATACGTTCGAGCCACTCTATCAGGTGGCCTAGCGGCGGGCAAGGCTTCTATTGCTCCTCCTACACCCCAATGCTACCCTTACTTCACACCGTCGGGAGGCGTCTTATGTCAGCGTCCAAGGTCCCCGTTTACCAGAACTACATCGGCGGCCGGTGGGCCAGTTCTACCTCAGGCCGGATCTATACCGTCACTAACCCCGCGCATAACGACCAGGTCCTGGGCGCCGTCCAGGCCTCCACCGTCGACGACGCCGAAAAGGCCGTCGATGCCGCCGCCAGCGCCCTCGCCGCCTGGGCCGCCACCCCCGCCCCTCAGCGAGGCGCAATCCTATACAAAGCCTTCGAACTGCTGCGCGAGCGCGCCGAGGACTTTGCCCACACCATTACCCTGGAAGAGGGCAAGCCTCTGTCCGACGCCCGCGGCGAGGTCAAGCGCGCCATGAACATCATCGAGTACGCCGCCGGCGAGGGGCGGCGCATGTTCGGCTACACCACGCCGTCGGAGCTGACCAACACACTGGCCTACACGGTGCGGCGGCCCTTGGGAGTCGTCGCTATTATCACGCCATGGAACTTCCCCTTAGCCATCCCTGCCTGGAAGATAGCCCCGGCCCTGGTCTGCGGCAACACAGTGGTCTTCAAGCCCGCATCGTCCGCGCCTCTGAGCGCCGTCAAGCTGGCGCAGTTATTCGAGGACGCCGGCCTGCCCAAGGGTGTGCTGAACCTGATCACCGGCCCGGGCGCGTCCGTAGGCGACTTCCTGGTCAACAGCCCTGAGGTCAAAGGTGTCTCCTTCACCGGCTCCACCGAGATTGGCGCACGCCTCTATTCCCAGGGCGCGGCCAAGCTGAAAAAAGTGCAGTGCGAGATGGGCGGCAAGAACGCCGTCATCGTCCTCGCCGACGCCGACCTGGACAAGACCGTCGGCGGCGTGGTGCAGGCCGCTTTCGGCTCCACGGGCCAGCGATGCACCGCCACCAGCCGCGTCATTCTGGAAGAACCCATCTACAACGCCTTTATGGACGACCTGCTGAATCGCACCGCCAAGCTGAAAATCGGCGACGGCATGGAGCAAGGCGTGGACGTGGCGCCCGTTGCCAGCGAGTCGCAGTTCAACAAGATCATGGAGTACATCGGCATCGGGGCGGAGGAAGGCGCGCGGCTGGCTTACGGCGGCAAGGCCCTGACGGGCAAGGCCTACAAAGGCGGCTACTACATCCAACCCACCATCTTCACCGATGTAAAGCCTGACATGCGCATCGCCCAGGAGGAGATCTTCGGCCCCGTCCTCACAGTCTTCAAGGCCAAAGACCTGGACGAAGCTATCCACATCTGCAACAGCGTCCAGTTCGGCCTCTCGTCCTCCATCTACTGCAGCGATTTGACCAGGGCCTTCAAGTACGTTGACCAGGTGGACGCCGGCATGGTGCACATCAACTCGCCCACCCTGGGCGGCGAGGTCCATTTGCCCTTCGGCGGCACCAAGGCCAGCGGTGTCGGCGCGCGGGAGCAGGGCACCGAGGCCGTGAACTTCTTCAGCGAGGTCATCACGGTGTACGTGGACTACGCCGGCCGCCGCCCCCAGGCCAAGTTTATCTAATCATGACCTCTGACATCCTCTCCGCCGCCAGCAACGCCGCCCAGCAGGTCATCGAAGCTCACCCCGACACCGTCCAGGCGTGGGCCGATAACCAGCCCGGGGCCTGGGGCAAGCTGGCAGGCCTTGCTGTCGCCGACTGCCGGCGTCGGCTTAATCGCCCCCTCACTGACGACGAGCGGCGCCTGGTCTGGCACATGCTATGGACCCGCCTCGTGATGCTCAAATCGTCGCATCGGGAGCGCTCGCCTTCCAAGCAGGAACAACCCTAAGATGTGGCGCGTCGCCGTCAACGTCGAGGAGAACGAGGTCTTTAAAGGCAGTCAAATCCTCGCCGACCTGCGCACTGTGGCCGAGACACTGTTCTATCCCCTAAAGCAGGTAGGGTTCTGGGAGGAACACAGCGGCCTACACCTCTGTCCCTTTGAGGCCCGTCGAAAGCCCTGCCCGCACAAGTTACCCAAAGAAGACCCCGCCAGGATCGATTACGCCGCCACCGCTCAGCGCGACATGAGCGCGCGGTTGGAGGTCAGCTTCCCCCACGCCGGCGTGCTCTTGTATATGCGTTAGTATGAAATCCAACGACTTTTTTGCCACATCATACCCTCCATCGATACGCCGCAGTGTTGCGGTAGTGGGCGGTGGGGTGATGGGCCTTTGGACAGCCCTGGCTATCACAAGACAGAGCCAGGGCAGGACCAAGGTCCGTCTCTTCGAGGCGCGACAGGTGGGACACGCCGGCGCCGCTTCCGCCGACGTCACCCGCGTCTTCCGCCACCTCCACGGCCCAGATGAGCAGACCATCCGATGGACGCTTGAGGCCGGGCGAGGCTGGGAGTACCTCGGTAATGCTGCCAACCAGCACCTCCTCCATCGCACCGGCGTCCTCTTCCTTCGCCACCGAGAGCGCCCCGGCGACACACCCAGCCTCCACGCCCAGCCCTTCACCACTACCCGAGAGTGGATGGAGGCCTCAGTAGAGGCTCTAGAAGCCCTCGACATACCGTACAAGCGCCTGGACAAAAAAGATTTAGCCCGCGCCTATCCCCAGTTTCGAAGCGCAGACATAGAAGAAGCGGTTCTCGATACCCGCGCTGGGTTTCTTGAAGCCGCCGAGTCGCTTAAAGCGCTGCTGGCGCTGTGTAAACAAGCTGGCGTGGAATGCCACGAGGCCGAGCGGGTTAAAGCTGTCCGTAGTAATAATGAGGGCTGCGCAATTGAGGTTGACGGCGGTCGCGGCTACACGGCCCAGGCAGTCGTTATCACCGCCAACGGCTGGACCGCCGACCTCCTCCCCGTGCCATCCAACATCCTCACTATTACCGAGCAGCCCTTGGTTTATCTTTCGCCGCCCTCCAACTTCTCACCCTTCGCGGAAGGTCGGTTGCCAGTTTTCATATCGCTGAACACGGACTGTTACGGCTTTCCCATCCACCAGGACGTCATTAAAGTCGCCGACGACCGCCCTCTACGCACTCTTACCCACCCAGACCAGCGCCAGCCGGCATCGGATAAATACGTTCAGTCGGTGCTGGAAAGGGTGGCTGGCTTTGTGCCGGACCTTAAGAACACATCGGTGGCCCGCACCCACGTCTGCTTCTATGACCGCTCCCGCGACGGCCAGTTCATCCTCGACGCCTGGGACACCGACAGCCGCATTGTCTTCGGCTGTGGTTTTAGCGGGCGGGGCTTTAAGTTTGCGCCGGTAGTGGGGGAGCGACTGGGCCGATTCGCCGTCACGGGCGAGAGGCCGGAGGACCTGGCCCCCTTCCAATTGGGACGCTTCGAGGCCTAGCGGACAGGGTTCTTCTTACTGTCGTCGGCGGGCTGATGCTTCTTGATCAACTCAATGATTCGCGGGTCTATGTCCTTAACGCTGCGCCCGCTGTCCACGCTGGCGATGCCTAGATGGGCCTGGCGGTTCAGGTATTCCCACTCTGACGATTTGTAAAACTTCTGCCGCAGTTCCAGGAACAACGCATCAATCTCTTTTCTTGTGAACATAGCGCCTCGCGAATCCGATAAGATAATTGCCGCTAAGTTAGACTCCTACCTATGAGCCTGTCAAGTGAACACCAGCTTTGCCGCTATACAATCTTCCCATATACTCTCCTCACCCATCCACCGAGGCTCGCCTATGACCACTCCCTTCAGCGACGCCAAAGCCGTCCTCGAAGCCAACCAGGCCTTCTATAAAGCCTTCGAAAGCCTGGACATCCAGCGCATGGAGGGCGTATGGCTCCATAGCGATGAAATTCGGTGTGTCCATCCTGGCTGGGCGCTGCTGTCGGGTTGGGACGAGGTTATGCAAAGCTGGGCCCGCATTTTCGAGAACAGCGCCTTGATGCAGTTACGCATCTCTGACGCCGACGTGCAGGTCTCCGCCGATCTGGCCTGGGTAGTCTGTACAGAGAACATCACCAGCGTCGTTGGCAGCAACGTATCCCAGTTCCAGGTCCAGGCCACCAACGTTTTCGCCCGCCGCAAGGGCCAATGGCGCATAATGCACCACCACGGCTCGCCGATCGGGGGTTGACGCGGCCCTTAAACAGTGCAGGCGGGCTAGTTTACCTCGCCCTAGTAGCCTTTGTCATAGATATGTAGGCCTATGATCACAACCACAGCCATGATAATGAGAAATATTTCCATCAACCAAAAGTCGCCGAAGCTCCAATTCGCGAGGGTTAATACTGCATTTATAGCGGTGAGGAAAGCTAGTAAAAATAAAAACTCAATTGTGATAACCCGTAGCCCGGATAGCCTCTTTTCTGGCCAAAAACGATCCACCACTGCCCAAAATCGATTCAACAGCCATTCCAATATACGCCAAGTCATCGTTTTGGCACTTTGTATATTGGGCAGGGATTGTAGCACCAGAACCTCTAAAACTTCCCAAACAGCATCAGCACCCCTATCCCAATAAACGCCACCGCCGCCGCCTTAGACACCCACTCGATGGGTACGAATCGAGTAACCACTCCTCCTAACACCACACCCAGCAGCGTCACCATCGCCAGCGCCAGCGCCGCCCCTATGAATATGGTTATCGGTTTGTTGGAGTTAGCCGTCAGGGTTATCACCGCCAACTGGGTCTTGTCCCCCAGTTCGGCGACGAATAGCAGTCCGAAGGTGCTCGCCAGCAGTTTCCACTCCATACTTCGCCTCGAAAGTAAATAATTGTGGCTTAGTTTCCAGTCCTAGCCGCCGTCATGAGCCGGACCTCCGCCTGCCCCTGAGACAACCCCTCGACACGCAGCGTCTTCTCTCGCGACCCCTCGCCCCCTATCAGCGACACCTTCGACCGCCGCACCCCCAATAGCTGCGCCATCATCTCCACCACCGCCTCGTTGGCCCTGCCCTCCAGCGGCGGCTCCGAGACCTTGAGCCTCAGCACTCCTGCCTCGTAACCCACCACTCCCGGCTTCTTGGCCCCGGGCTGCACCCGCACTCGGACGACGGAGTAGGGTGTCGCCGTCACGCCAGGACGCTGTATCGGTATCGAGAGCGCATCAGGTCGCCTTCTTTGAATCGGTTCCATCGCAGAGGCCGCAGGTCGAAGGTTGTAGCCCTGCCATTAGTCATAAGCTCTGCCATAGACATCCCAACCATGGGCGACAGCTTGAACCCGTGGCCGCTGAACCCCGCCGCCATATACAGCCCATCGACGCCCGGCGCCGAGTCCATCACCGGGTGCCAGTCCGGCGTCACGTCGAACAGCCCCGACCAGCCCCCTCGAAAATACCCCTCGGCCATGGCCGGCATTCGACGCACCAGTTTGGTTATCGCCTCCTCCACCGTGGCCTGGTCAACGCCTTGCTCGTAGTGGTTAACCTCCGCCTCCCCCTCGCCGATGCCGATAAGGGTCAAGTCCTCAGCGTCGGGACGAAAGGAGAACTCCTGAGCGATGTCACCGACGGTGGGGTGCTGCGGCAGAAGCCCCTGGGGTCGCCGCACCATGACCACCTGGTGTCGAGTAGTAGTGATGGGCAGTTCCAGGCCCAGCGGCTGCAGCAGTCGAGGCGTCCACGGCCCCGCCGCTACCAGCACCCGCGGCGTCGATATAAAGCCTTTAGGCGTCTCGACACCCGTGACCTTGCCGCCAGCGGTGATGACGCTGGTCGCGCCCGCCCGCATATATACCTCGGCGCCCATCTCGCGAGCGCGGTGGGCGAAGCCTGTCGCGGTCAGATACGGGTCCGCGTAACCCGATTGCGGCTCGTAGGCGATGGCGCCGGCGTCGGAGACCTCCAGCATTGGCGCCAGGTCCTTCACTTCATGATGGGATACCAGCCGCGTGTCGATACCCAGGTCCTGCTGCATCGCCACGTTCTGCTTAAGAGGCGTCACGTCCTCCGGCTTCACGATGGCGAAATAGCCCGTCCGCACATAGCCCGCGGACTGTCCAACAATTTCTTGAAAATTCTGAAAGACATCCAGGCTCTTCCACGCCATGCCGGCGGTGATAGGGTTGGAGTAGTGCATCCGCAGGATGGCCTGGGAGCGGCCGCTGCCTCCAGACGCTAGCACGTCCTGCTCCAGCAACGCCACGTCTCGCATGCCCAGGGTGGCCAGGTAATACAGAGCGCTGCACCCGGTCACACCCCCGCCGATAATTACAGCTTCCGCGGTCTTACGCATTTCAACCGCCGTCGAGTGATGGCCCCATTATAGTCGGCGGGCGAAGGGGTACAACTGCCTGGTTGACCCGCCTCCATCCCATCGCTAATATCTTCTTCGTTCACACTATACCCCCGCGAGGAGGACTCCATGGCTACCCAGGCGCCCGCCGCTCACAAGCTCGACCCCAAGAAGCTGGACAAGGTCAAGACCCTTTTCCAGAAGCAGCTAGACCAGGGCCTTCACCCCGGCGCGGCCATGGCCGTCTATCACAACGGCAAGCCCGTCCTCGACCTCTACGGCGGCGTCGCCAACAAGGAGTCGAAGCAGCCCGTCACCAAGGACACCCTCTTCGTCACCTATTCCTGCTCCAAAGCCCTGGCCGCCTTCTGCTGGCTGGTCATGTGGGAGCGAGGCCAGATCGAGCTGAACCGTCCCATCGCCGAGGTATGGCCGGAGTTCGGCAAGAACGGCAAGGAGAAGATTACCTATCGACAGGTCCTCACCCACACCGGCGGCTTTCCCGACACCCCCACCGAACTGACCTACGACAAGATGGTCAAGTGGGACGCCGCCGTCAAAGCCATGGAGAACGCCAAGCCCAAGTACCAGCCCGGTCAGGTCATCGCGTACCACTCCATAAACTTCGGCTTCGTGATCGGTGAAATTATCCGCCGCGTCGATGGCCGCACCATCAGCCAGTTCCTGAAGGACGAAGTCACCGGCCCCCTGGGCATCAAAGACATCCATATCGGCCTGCCGGCCAAGGACGAGAAGCGCGTCGCCAAAGCCTACTCCATGCCCGGCTTCGAGCGCCCCGAGGCCGTGGACTTCTACAACACCCCCGCCTGCCACCAGGCCGCCATCCCCGCCGCCAACGGCATCGCCACCGCGCGGGACCTGGGCCGCTTCTACGGTATGCTCTCCATGGGCGGCACCCTGGACGGGGCGGATATCATTCGATCCGGCGCCATCAAGGGCGCGATTATGAAGCAGGTGGAAGGCACCGACATCAACGACCAGCGGCGGCAGGTCAAGCTGGGCCTGGGCTTCGCCCTCGACGCAGCGCCCATGGGGAAACCCGCCAACGCCGGCAAGAACCGGCCCGCCGTCTTTGGACACGGCGGCATGGGCAGCTGCATCGCCTTCGCCGACCTTGAAACGCGGCTGGCTGTGGCCATTCTCACCAGCGGCATCCAGCCCGAGCCCAAGAACACCCAACGCCTCTCCGCTCTGTCCCAGGCTGTCTGGGACGCGCTGGGGTAGGCTACACCTGCCTCCCGCCCGCCATCGAGCCGCCGTCGGCCAGGATAGTCTCGCCGCTGATAAAGGACGAAGCGTCGGAGGCCAGGAAAAGTATAACTTCCGCCATCTCTTCCGGCTGGCCGATGCGCCCCATGGGGTGATTGGCCGCGCCGCGAGCCAACGCCTCGGCGCTCTGGCTGCTGCCCCGGGCCTGGGGCGTGTCGATTAACCCCGGCGCGACGGCGTTGACGCGAATCCCCCTGGGTGTGCACTGGCTGGCGGCCACCTTGGTCAGGTGCATCACTGCCGCCTTGCTTATCGAGTAGGCGATGGACCGAGTCTGGCCCTGGTAACCTGTAATCGACGCGATGTTCACAATCGACCCGCTGCCCTGCTTCAGCATCTGCCGCACTGTGGACTGGGTGCAGAAAAACAACCCCTTGAGGTTGGTGTCCATGATCTGGTCCCAGTCTCGCTCGTCCACGTCCTCTATCTCGGGCGTCAGCACCAGCACGCCCGCCGCATTGACCAGCGCATCGATCCGACCAAACTTCTTGACTGTCGCCGACACCATGGCGCTGATTTGGTCGAGTTTGGACACGTCCGCCGCCACGCCATAGACGCTGCGGCTGATTTTTCGGCCTTCCGCCACGGTCTCGTCGATGCCTCGACGGTTGCGGTCAGCCACCATTACCTTGGCGCCCTCGCGCAAAAATAGCATGACCGTGGCTTTGCCGATACCCGAGGCCCCGCCGGTGATAAGGGCTACCTTGCCTTTAAGCCTGTCGCCCATGCCCGCCCCCTTTCTCGCTGGCGCGGGAATTAACCTATCGCCTTCTTGATAATGCCCTCGAACCGCTTCTTCTCCTTAGCGTAATTCTTCGGCTCCACAGGCACCGGCAGTTTTTCCAATTCGGACGCCAGCACGCCCTTCATGACCTTGGACTCCTTAGCGTTCAGCTTCCACATGGCCGACACGTCCTCAGGGCTCCACATGGCCGTCTGTCGGAAGCCATAGTCCTCGATGGCCTTGTTCGCTATCTCGGTTAGTTTGTTCATTTTAGTTCTCCCTTATTACCTGCGGCCATAGCCGGCCCGCGCGCCGCCGTCCGCTATGTAGGTTGTGCCCGCTACGTAGGAAGCCTCGTCGGAGGCCAGGAACAGGATAACGTTGGCAATCTCTTCCGGCTGGCCGATGCGATGCATAGGGTGCCAGTTCTTCACGTTTCCAATTGCCTCGGCGCTCTGGGTGCTGCCCCGCGCCTGGGGCGTGTCCACCGACCCGGGCACTACGCAGTTGATTCGAATACCCTTGGAGGTGTACTGGCCCGCCGCCACGGAGGTTATGTGAATCACGCCCACCTTGCTAATGTTATACGGCAACGAGCGCGTCCACGCGTCCAACCCTGCTGAAGACGATATGTTGACTATGGCCCCGCCGCCGTTCTTTATCATCTCCGGTATGGCCGCCTTCATGCACAGGAAGACGCCCTTCAAGTTGATGTCGATGATTAAGTCCCAGTCCCGCTCCTCGATCTCCGCCAAGGGAGGGCACAACTGGAGGACCGCCGCCAGGTTCACCTGCACGTCGATCTTGCCGTACTTCTTTACCGTGGCGTCTACCATTTCCTTTACCTGGTCCCACTTAGACACGTCGACAACCACGGTGTCTACGGTTTTGGAATACTTCCCCGCCAGCTTGGCCGTCTCCTCCATCCCCGCGCGGTTGCGGTCGGCGATCATGACCTTGGCCCCTTCTTTGGCAAACAGCACCGACGTAGCCCTGCCCATGCCCGTCGCGCCGCCCACCACCAGGGCCACCTTACCCTTCAGCCTGTCACCCATAGCTGGACTCCTTTCATTGAACCCTCGAAGATTTTCAGTAAAGCGGCGCCATTATAGGGGCCGCCTTCTGAAGCCCGCAACCTGGGGCACCGAAGGGCTTGACACGCCAGCCTTATTGCATTTCAATAGTCGGAACGCTATGCGACTTGACGACGACCTCTTTCATTTGTGTATAAGCCCCACATAAGGGCCGTTTTGCTTTAACCAGCGTTTCGGACGCGCCCGCTCACTTTGTGTTGAGCGGGCTTTTTGTTTCCAGGGCAGCTTTTGCGTTGCGCCCTTTAAGTCGTGTCCCTTTGCCTTTATTAATTCCCAACAAGGAGTTTGTCTCATGCAGACCGATTTGACCCCCGAACAGATCCATGAACTAGTCGACGGCCTCCACTTCGCTCAAAAAGTGGACCGCTCCCTAAACCTCATCGCCGAGACCTATGAAAAGTACGGCGACCGCATGGTGGTAGCCAACAGCCTGGGCAAAGACTCCCTGGTCGTCTGGCACCTGGCCAAGCGCGTCAGCCCCAAAATTGGCGGCTTTGTTGTCACCACCCGATATAAACCCAAAGAGACCGTACAGTTCATGAACGACCTGGTGGCGCAGCATCCCGAGGTGCGGGTCTTTAAAAACGACACCCCTCAGCCCGACCGCCTCTACGCCTCCGACCCCGACCAGTGCTGCTACAACCTCAAGGTCCTGCCTACTCGCTGGGCCATTGAGCAGATGAACGTCGAATGCTGGGTTACCGGCCTGCGCTGCACCGAGGGCCGCACCCGCACCAACTTCCGCGAGATCGAAGAGCTAGACCCGGGCCTGGTCAAGCTCAACCCCATTCTTCTGTGGCATGAGCGCGAGGTGTGGCAGTACCTGGCGCTGCACCAGGTGAAGGTAAACCCGCTGTATGAGCTGGGCTATCGCTCGCTAGGCTGCGCCCCCTGCACCTCCATAGCCACCGGCCCCAACGAGCGCGCCGGTCGATGGATCGGCACCAGCAAGTGCGGCGGCGAGTGCGGCATCCATACCAAGCCGCTAAAGGTGGCGGCCAAGGCTTAACTTCCACAGCTAGTCATATAGGGCGTCCCGCCGCGGCGGGACGCCCTATTGCGTTGCCGCCGCGGCGGGTATATCTTCCAGCCCATGCCATCGGAACGCGACCTTCAAGACGCCGCCCAGCGTGTGGCCCGCCTGCTGACCCAGCAAGGCCTGACCATCGCCGTCGCCGAGGCTACGGGCTGCGGCCTCACGGGCTACCTGCTCACCAGCGTCCCGGGCAGCTCAAAATTCTTCCTTGGAGGCATCGCGCCATATTCTCGGCAGGCCAAGTTAAATGTCCTCAAGATGGACGCCGCTGCCCTGGACGAACATGGCTCCGTCAGTCGAGAATCGGCGCTGGATATGGCGCGGCGGGTGCGTGAAGTCTTTGGCACTGACATCGGCCTGGCGGAAACGGGCGTCGCAGGCCCTGGCGGCGGCACGGCGCAGAAGCCCGTGGGCCTCTGCTTTGTCGCCCTTTCTTCGAAAGATAGCAAAGACGACTGTCAGGCGCACAACTTTACTGGTGACCGGGGAGCGGTGCGACAGCAAACAGCACTGACAGCCCTAAAGATGACGGAAAGTTTTATCAATTGAAGAAATGTTAACAGCTACTATCCAGTTGCAACCAAACCTTTACCTGCTTCGTAGTAAGGGTGTAGAATCGGGTCATAGGGGTACAATGGACGCCTTTCAAAGCATCGGATGGATCCTCCTATACGTCTTCGTGATAGCATTGGTGCCCAGCGTTGTAGTGCTGTTGGCCACTTTTCTAACGGGCCTCGGCTTTTTCATACGCGACCTTAAGTATGACATCAGCAAGAAGCTCAAAAAGAAGGCCGCGGAGCCTTAGGGCGGTTAAGACCAATTTTGTCAGGAGATATGACTATGGTATCGGTGCGCCAGATCAAAATAGAGCCTCTGACCGACGAAGCCTTTTCCCCCTTCGGCCAGGTCTTGGGTAGAAAAAATACCACCCCCAACTTCGAGGCCCGCGGCGGCTCCACTCTCTCTTGGAAAGTCGACTACGAGTGTAAAGGCGTCACGGAAGTCCAGTATATGCGCGTCGACTTCCAGCCCGTCTGGAGCATCGATTTCGTCGAGCGGCATACTGAGGTCACCCAGAGCTTTATCCCGGTCAACGGCAGTCCCATGGTCTTCGTCGTCGCCCCAGCCACCGACATCAAGGACCCCGCCTCCGCCCCCGACCCCGACAAGTTCCGCGCCTTTTATATGGACGGAACCAAGGGCGTCATGCTCAACATCGGCACCTGGCACTCCCCCAACCGCCTCGCCGTCCGCCCGCCTGAGTGCGAGTTCATTATCCTCAGCTCCATTGAGACCACTGAGGAGCAAAAGCGCGTCCGGAAGCAAGGCGGCACCCACAAGCTTACCCATTTCATCAACTTCAAAGAGCGGTTCGGCATCACCTTCCTGCCCGTGTGGGAGACCTACCCCAGCCTGGCGCTGCCGGTCAAGAAGTAGTTTCTCTACTAAGACCACCATCGCCAGTGCAGACGTTTGAAGCCAGGCTGGAGTCCGACCACGACAGCGGCGCCTGGGCCGGCATCCGAGTCCCCTTCGACGCCGAGATGGTCTTAGGCAGCAAAGGGCGCATCTCTGTAACCGGCCTGATTAACAGCGTGCCTTACGAGTCCTCCATCTTTCCCATGGGCGACGGCACCCACTTCATGCACATCAACAAAACCCAGCAAAAGCAAGCGGGCGTGAGCGTGGGCGCCCTGATGACCGTTAGCATGGAGGCGGCTATCGCTAACAATGAGCTTGATGTCCCGTCGGATCTCCTGGACTTCCTCCGCGAGAACCCTCAGGCCCTTGCGGAGTTTGAAAAGCGTACCCATGCTTTTAAGAAAGAATATATTTCATGGATCGAATCGGCCAAGCAGCCGGAAACTCGACTGCGGCGTATTAAGCGGGCCGTGGCCAAGATTGCCGCAGGCCGTCGCATGTACGACTAGCCTTCCCCCACTCCCAGCGCCCTCCGAATCTCCTCCCTCACATCCTCATCGTCCTCCTCTCCCAGCCGGCCCTTCAGCTCCTCCTCCCCACCCAGCCTCCCCAGCGCCCACGCCGCATGTCCCCTGACGATGGGATGCTCATCACGCAGCGCCTTCGCCAGCGCCGGCACCGCTGACCCGTCGCCGCCGTTGTTGCCCAGGGCGACGCAGGCGTTGCGCTTCAGGCCCCACAGCTTTGCCCGCTTGATGGGGCTGTTGGCAAATCTCAGGCGGAACTCCTCCTCCGTCATTTCTAATAACTCGGTCAATTCCAGTGTCGTAAACCGCTTCTTCTGGAACGCTTTCTCTTTCGAGTATTCGGCCTTAACGTTCACCGGACAGACGTCCTGGCAGATGTCGCAGCCGAAGACCCAGTCGCCCATCAGCGGCCTGAGTTCCAGCGGTATGGGCCCTCGGTTTTCGATGGTCAGATGGGATATGCACCGTTTGTTGTCCAGGACGTAAGGCGCGACGATAGCCCCCGTGGGGCACGCGACGATGCAGCGCACGCACTCGCCGCAGGTCTTCTTCGACGGCGCATCCGGCTCCAATTCCAGGTCTGTTACTACCTGCCCCAAGAATATCCACGAGCCGTGGCTGGGGCTGAGGATGTTGGTGTTTTTGCCGAACCATCCTATGCCCGCCCGATGAGCTGCTGCCCTATCCAGCATAGGCCCGTCGTCCACATACCACCTCGCCCGCACCTCCCTGCCCAGCCGCCGTGACAGCCCCTCCACATAGGACTTCATGCGGGCCTTCATCACCTGATGGTAGTCGTCACCCCAGGCGTAACGCGCGACCCGTCCAGACGTTGTCTCGGCTTCAGGCCGCTCCGGCAGGTGGTAGCTGAGGCCCAGCGATATAATCGACTTCGCGCCAGGCAGCAACACTTGTGGGTCTGCGCCCCGGGACACCCGCGCCTCGGTAAACCAGGGCAGGCCGTCCATCAGGCCCCGCCGAATGCGCTCCAGCGTCACGGCCTTATGCTCGTCGAAGGCCTCCGCCGACGCCACGCCCACCAGGTCAAATCCCGCCTCACGGGCGTGCTTCTTGATCAATGCCTTTATGGAGTCCATACCACTAATCTACCAGCACTGGCGACGATTTATACAGCAGCGCGGCTAAAGGGGCTTTCGCGAGCTATAACCCTCGTTGGTGCCGTGCCACCAGTCGATACTTTTCTCGCCACGCACCCAGCATAGGAAAATCTCCCGCTGGCCGCTCATGGATGGGAAGTCCACCAGCCCCATCCTGATATCCCTGACAATGATTCCCCTGTCATTTATCTCCTCGACGACCTTGGCGGCCTGGCTCCTCAGCTCTTCTTCCTCCCGCCTGATCTCCGCCATCTCGGTGTCGATGTTGTGGTGGCCGTTTCCCCGAGTCTTGCGCTTCAGCAGCTCCGAATGTTCCTCAGTCTTCGACAGCTTCTCGATAATTGGGTCCATCTCATGGAACTTAGTTTCCAGCCAAGGTAGGGTCTGGCGGGCCTCTTCCAGGGAGAAAAGTCTTCTTCTCATAAATCAATCACTCTTCTTTATGGACGCATTTATACTTTACTCGCCCTCGCCGCGCAATGCTTCTGGTTGTAAGGCGCCGTGGCTATTGACGAAGGCGCCTTCTGGCGCATATCATCTAACGCAATGTTTTCTCGCTCAGAAGACGACCTGTTTCATCTCTGTACCCGCCTCTAGAGGGGCGGGCTCTCCAACTTTCGGAAGCAACCTTCGCCCCTTTCCGTTCGTCTCGGAAAGGGGCTTTTTGACGCCTACTTTTAGGGTTTAGCCAGCTTCCACCCTTCCTCTTAGTCCTAGCTCATTGCCTTCATAGCCCAACGCCCGTCCCTCTCTAACCTCGCTTCTTACTCAATACATGCATTTGAGGTATAGAAATGGGATGGATTCAAAGGTTTCTTAGAGAAAAAGCTGTTAGGCCGGAACGGCGCCGTGAGGGCCGCTACAGGGTATTCAGCAACGTGGAGGCTGCCGGCGTTCCCAACCCCTGGACCCGCCAGCTCCTACAGCTAGCCGACGGCAGGCCGGCCTCGGAAATCGCGGAGGCCGTTTCCAGAGAACACAGCGCTGCGGGGCCCCTGTCCTCGGAGCTGGGCGTTAACAGCCATTTGATGCGGCGCAGCGTTTACGAGTCCCTTCACAACATGGCAAGTCTTGGCCTGGTCCGCTTGGAGCCGATGGAGTCCACGGCGCAGCCCGTCCACTGTCGATAGGCTGAGTTGCTTCAGGGGCGCGCGTCGCCCTCGGTAAACATTCGTACTCTCCATCAATCCTTGAGGTGCTCCGATGGACTTATGGCTCTGGCTTCTTGTGGCCGCCGCTGGCGCGGCGGGGCAGTTTCTAGATGTTGTGGCAGGCATGGGCTTCGGCGCCCTCTCCAGCACCCTCCTGCTGGCGGGCGGCGTTTCGCCGGTGACGGTTGTAGCCACTATCAGCATCGCGAAAATCGGCAGCGGCCTTGTCTCGGGACTCTCTCACTGGCACGCCGGTAACGTACGAAGGGACTGGATATGGCCACTGCTGCTGCCGGCGGTGGTGGGCGCCGTGGCGGCGGCCCTGCTGGTCGCTTACGCTCCCAAGGGCGCCATTAGAATCACAGTCCCTTTCCTGCTGCTGCTCATGGGTCTGCTGATACTCCGACGCGCCTTGAGCAAAAATATCCAAGTCCCCGCCGTCGCAGGCGGCAGTCCTGACGCTCCCATACCCCTCTCAGCCCGTTTGCCGGTTCCCTTCGCCGTGCCGCGATTGCCCAAGACCCTCGGAGTGTCTGCTGTGGGGCTGGTTGGAGGAGTGATGAACGGCTTAAGCGGAGCCTTTGGCCCCTTCACCACTTCGTCCCTGCTCCTGATAAAAAAGGGCCACCCACGCTATGTCGTCGGCACGGTGAACTTCGTGGAGTTCTTCGTCGCCCTGGCCGTCGCTTTCACTTTGCTCCCCCAGATGTCTAAAATCGACATCGTCCTGCCTGCCGCCCTGGTAGTCGGGGCGCTGATAACCAGCCCCTTGGGCGCTCGTCTCGCCAAGAGGCTGGACGCACGGTTTTTAGCCCTGCTCATCGCCCTCACGCTGGTAGGCCTAAACCTGTGGAGCATTGCTGTCGCCCTGACCTAGACGCCGGCCCTCGGCTTGACAGCCCCATCCGTCACTCCCTACCATCCCTTCATCCCTTTTAAAGAGAGTCCCATGTCCACTCAGACCCTCCAACGCACCGCCCTCTACCAAACTCACGTGGGCCTCAAAGCGCGAATGGTGCCCTTCGCCGGCTGGGAGATGCCGGTGCAATACGGCAGCATTCTGGAGGAGGCCAGGGCCGTCCGCACCAAAGGCGGCCTCTTTGACGTTTCCCACATGGGCCGCGTCTACATCTCCGGCCCTCATGCCACCGACCTCCTGGACTGGATACAGACCGGCAGCATCGGCAGCCTTAAGGAGACCCGCGCCCGCTACTCCCTGGTCTGCGACGAGAAGGGCGGCATCATCGACGACACCGTGACCTACCGCCTCGCCCCGGACCGCTATCTGCTAGTCTGCAACGCCTCCAACCGTCCCGCCGTCCTGGCCTGGGTTGACCGATGGCGTAAGCAGAAGTTCTCTCAGACCACCATCGACGACGTTACCACCAAAACCGTCATGATCGCCGTCCAGGGGCCGGCCACCGCCGCCCTCATGGACACCCTCAGCCCCGACAAGCCCTCAGCCATGCGCTACTTTTCCGGCGCCGACGCCAGGGTCAACGGCAAGAAGGCCTACATCGGCCGCACCGGCTACACTGGCGAGGACGGCTACGAGGTCATTGTGGACGCCGCCGACGGCCCCGGCCTGTGGAAAACCCTCATGGACAAAGGCATGGCCGCCTGCGGCCTCGGCTCCCGCGACGTCCTCCGCCTGGAGGCCGCCCTCCCCCTCCACGGCAACGACATCGACCTCACTACCACACCTCTCGAAGCTGGCCTGGAACGCTTCGTAAAGCTGGACAAGGAGTTCGTCGGCGCGGGCATCCTTCGGCAGCAGCAAGCCCAGGGCGTCAAACGAAAGCTGGTGGGCCTCTTCCCGGAAGGCCCTCAAATCCCACGCCACAACTATTTGGTCAAAGTTAATGGAAAAGACGCGGGGCACATCACCAGCGGCGGTTACTCCCCTACCCTTGACAGGAATATAGCTATGGGCTATGTTTCCCACGAATTTTCAGCCCCCGGCAGCAAGATTCAGATAGATATACGGGGACGCCTCTCCGATGCCACTGTCACTCCTCTACCTTTCTACACAAGGAAAAAAGACTGATGAATCCTTCCGACCGCAAGTATTCAAAAGAGCATGAATGGGCTAAGACCGACGCCAAGGGCCTGGTTGTCGTGGGCATCACCCACTTCGCCCAGGACCAGCTCGGCGACATAGTTTACATCGACCTGCCCAAGGTCGGCGCCAAGATCGAGCAGTTCAAGAAGCTGGGCGAGGTCGAGTCTGTCAAGGCCGTGTCGGATATCTACACCCCCGTCGGCGGCGAGGTGGTGGAGGTCAACAAGGCCGTGTCGGAAAAGCCCGAGACCGTCAACCAGGACCCCTTTGAAAAGGGCTGGCTGGTCAAAATCAAGGCCGCCAACGCCAACGCCGACTTGCAGAAGCTCATGACCGCCGCCCAGTATGATACCTTTTTAAAGACCGAGGCCCACTAATCTTGGCACAGCACAATTCTCACCCCTTCCAGTCCCACTATATCCCCAACACACCCAAAGACCGGCAGGAGATGCTCCGCGCCGTCGGCGTCTCCAGCGTCCAGGACCTCTTCGCAGACATACCCAAAGAGCACCGCAACCCGCCTTTGGACATTCCCGCGCCCATGTCTGAGCTTGAGCTAAAGGCTGAAATGTCTGCCTTGGGCCGTCTCAACAAAGATATCCAGTCCAACGTCTGCTTCCTGGGCGCCGGCGCTTACAACCACTTCACCCCTAGCATCGTCAAGCCCCTCATTACTCGAGGCGAGTTCCTCACCTCCTACACCCCCTACCAGGCGGAGGTGAGCCAGGGCACCCTCCAGGTGGCCTACGAGTTCCAGACCATGATTTGCAGCCTCATGGGCATGGAAGTAGCCAACGACGGCATGTACGAAGGCGCCTCCAGCCTGGCGGAGGCCGCCCTCATGGCCTGCCGCGTCACTGACAGAGGCGATATCTATATCCTCGACACCGTGAACCCTTCATATCGCGAGGTTGTCGAGACCTACGCCCTGCCCCAGGGCTTGAACGTCAAGACCGTCTCGACCAGCAACATCAAACTTCCCGACACCGCGGCCTGCCTACTCACCCAGT
Source organism: SAR202 cluster bacterium (assembly GCA_016872285.1). Taxonomy (NCBI): domain Bacteria; kingdom Bacillati; phylum Chloroflexota; class Dehalococcoidia; species SAR202 cluster bacterium. The sequence continues at coordinate 67,376 of VGZZ01000003.1, forward strand.
ACCCCAATTTCTACGGGTACATGGAAGACCTGGCGGCCTACAAGCGCCTTACCCAGGAAAAGGGCGCGCTGCTGGTCGTCTCCGCCGACCCTGTGGCCGCCGGCATGTTCAAGTCCCCCGGCGACCTGGGCGCGGACATTGTCACCGCTGAGGGGCAAAGCCTGGGCGTGCCCCTCAGCTACGGCGGCCCCTACGTGGGCATCTTCGCCACGCGGCAGCAGTACATACGCCAGATGCCGGGACGCATTGTCGGCAAGACGGTGGACGCCGAGGGCAAGACGGGCTACGTTCTCACCCTACAGACCCGCGAGCAGCACATCCGCCGCGAGCGCGCCACCAGCAACATTTGCACCAGCCAGTTTCTCCTGGCCCTGGCCACTACCATCACCATGGCTGCGCTGGGTAAACAGGGCCTGCGGCAGGTAGCCGAGCTTTGCTACCAAAAGTCCCACTACGCGGCATCAAAGATTAGCCACATTAAGGGCTATTCCCTGCCCATAAAGGGCGTTTTCTTCAAAGAGTTCGTGGTGCAGTGCCCCCAGCCGCCCGCCAAAATCAACCAGCGCTTGCTGGAAAAGGGCATCATCGGCGGGCTGGATATCAGCCGGCAGGTCCCCAACAGAATGCTCCTCTGCGTCACTGAAATGAACAGCCGCCAGGAGATAGACGCCCTGGCCGCCACCCTATCGGAGTTCAGCAAATGACCTCTCTAATCGAACACCGCCGCAAGCTTCTCATGGAGCGCAGCTCCCCAGGCCGCGTGGGCGCCGTCCTTCCCCACTCCGACGTCCCGCCCCAGGAGCTGCCCCACGCGTCGATGCTCAGGTCGGAAGTCGACCTGCCGGAGATCTCCGAGCCCGAGGTAGTGCGATACTTCACCACCCTCAGCCAGCTCAACTTCTCCATTGACACCAACTTCTACCCCCTGGGCAGCTGCACCATGAAGTACAACCCCAAAATCAACGACGAGATGGCCTTCTCGGCGGGCTTTGGAGCCATCCACCCCAACCAGCCCGATGACCAGATCCAGGGCGCCCTTAAGCTGATGTTTCGATTGCAAAACTACCTGGTGGAAGTGTCTGGCATGAACGCCGCCAGCCTGGCTCCCCTGGCCGGCGCTCAGGGCGAGTTATCCGGCGTTCTTATGATGCGCAAGTACCATCAGGAGCACAGCAGCGGTAAGCGCCTCAAGATGCTCATTCCCGACAGCGCCCACGGCACCAACCCCGCCTCCGCCGCCATGGCCGGTTTCGACGTCGTCTCCATACCCACTGACCGCGACGGCAACACCGACCTGGCCGCCCTCAAAAAAGAGGCCACCAGCGACCTCGCGGGCATGATGATCACCCTCCCCAGCACCCTCGGTCTCTTCGACCGCAACATTGCCCAGATATGCAACATCATCCACAACGCCGGCGGCCTGGTCTATGCCGACGGCGCCAACATGAACGCCCTCCTAGGTCAGGTGAAGCTCGGCCAGCTGGGCTTCGATGTCATGCACATCAACCTTCACAAGACCTTCAGCACCCCCCACGGCGGCGGCGGCCCTGGCGCGGGACCTGTGTGCGTAAAGTCCATCCTCCGGCCCTACCTCCCCGCACCCATCGTCGAGCAGCACGCCGTCGGCGGCAAGGAGCATTACCAGCTTATACGCCCGTCCAAGAGCATCGGAAAAGTCGCGGCTTTCCACGGCAACTTCGGCGTCCTAGTCCGCGCCTACACCTACATACGCACCCTGGGCAACGCCGGCCTCAAGCAGGCCAGCGAGAACGCCGTCCTCAACGCCAACTACATCCTCGCCAACCTCCGCGACTACTACCACCTGCCCTTTGACCGCCCGTGCATGCACGAGGTTATCCTGTCGGCGGTGAAGCAGAAGGAGGAAAAGGGCGTTAAGGCCCTGGACGTCTCCAAGCGTCTCCTCGACTACGGCATCCACGCCCCCACCATGTATTTCCCCCTGACCGTCGAGGAAGACCTGCTTATCGAGCCGACTGAGACCGAAAGCAAAGAGACGCTAGACCGGTTTATCGAGGTTATGCGGACGATAGCCAAGGAAACCAGCGACGACCCCGATATGGTGAAGCACGCGCCGCACACCACGCCGGTGCGGCGGCTGGACGAGGCCCGCGCCGCCCGCCAGCCCGATCTGCGATGGCGCAGGCCCGAGCATGTCGGTAGTAGATAATCGAAGCGCCAGGGAGCTGCCCTGGCGCCCCAACTACCGCGTCTTCGCCGTCGCCGGCATGGACGACGGCCGCGACGCCACCCTCCACTACAGCCTCATTGACCCCGGCGCCGGCGCGCCCCTCCACACCCATGACGTCGACGAATTTATCTGCGTCATCGAAGGCCGCCTAAACGGCCGCATCGGCGACGAGAAGAAAGTCGTTGAGGCCAACCAGACTATGGTCATACCCAAGGGCGTGCCCCACGGCTTCAACGGCGCCGGCCCCGGCGCCGCCCGCACCCTGGCCTTCTTTCCCTGCCCCGACGGCCAGCAGAAGACTAAGTACCTGGAAGGCGGCCCGCCAGAGATTTACAAGAAGAAGTAGCCCCACGTCCCTAGTCATCAAAAAGGAGGAACCCCGTATGCCCGCAGAAGTCGGCAAACCCGCTCCAGACTTCACCCTCACCAACCAGTCAGGGGAGAAAGTCTCTCTTAGCCAGTTCAAAGGCCAGAAAAATGTAGTCCTCTCCTTCCACGTCTTCGACTTCACAGGTGGTTGAACTAACCAGGTCTCCTCGTTCAACCAGGCTAACGCCAAGTTCGAGGAGAAAGGCGCCCAGGTCTTGGGCGTAAGCTGCGACAGCCACAACTCCCACCGCGCCTGGTCCAACGCGCTGGGCAATATTCGATACCCCATGCTGTCGGACTTCCATCCCCACGGCGCTATGGTCAAGGCCTATGGCCTGTTCAACGAAAGCAACGGCGCCCCCAAACGCTCCGTCATCATCGTAGATAAGCAGGGCGTCGTGCGGTTCCGCCAGGAGTACGCTCCGGGCACCCAGCCCAACCCCACGGACATCCTGGCCGAGCTCGACAAGATCAAGTAACCGCGTTTTGTAAATAGACGAGAAAAGGGCTCCGATAGATCGGAGCCCTTTTCTATTTACCTAAATCATATCCTATAGCCCTCAGGGCCTCGGCGTAAGATACAAAACCTTCAAAGGCCATAAGCGTTATCGGCAGGTAGTAGTTATCGACTAAAAGGTCTGCCTCGTCCTTGGCCGGCCCCGCCGCGTAGACTCTAGTCCCGGCCTGACCCCGGCCATTGGACACCACAATGTGCTGATCGCCCTTGTACGGGGCCGCCAGCCAGAACTTCGCGTCGTGTTTATCTATGCTGAGGACCATCTTGGCTGCGGGCATGGTCTGCCTCTCTTAGAGCCTCGCCATGAAAAGGAACATTTGTCGCGCGGCATATAGAATACCAATCCAGCCGCTGGTCTTCATTGATTAACCAGGACATTTTGTGTGTAATTTCTCTCCAAGGACGCCCCGGTAATATAACGCGGCTCCTGATATATAATATTTCTTCGTGATGAGAGACCATTCCGTCTCAAAAATCTGGCAGGACCCGTCTTTGTGTTCTCCAAAGTCCTGATAGCCAATCGCGGCGAAGTCGCGCGGCGCATCGCCCGCACGTGCCGGCGGCTGGGCGTCTCCACCGTAGCCGTCTACTCCGGCGCCGACGCCGGCCACCCCCACTCCCGTGACGCCGACGAGTCGTATCGCCTTAAGTCGGCCTCCTCGTCCCAGAGCTACCTGAATATACCGGCGCTGCTGGACGTCGCCCAGCGCAGCGGCGCCGAAGCTGTGCACCCGGGTTATGGGTTTCTCTCGGAAAGCCCGGAGTTCGCCGAGGCCTGCCGGAAGGTTGGACTGGTCTTCATCGGCCCGCCGCCGGAGGTCATGCGGCGCGTGTCGAACAAGGTCCAGGCCCGCCTGGAGGCCGTCCGGGCCGGCGTCAACACCATCACCGCCACCCAGAGCTTCGACGACCCTCGAAAAGCCATGGAGATGGCTGAGCATGTGGGCTTCCCCCTGATTATCAAGGTCACCAGCGGCGGCGGGGGCTACGGCATGCGGGTAGTGCGCACCCCCGACAACCTGTTGTCCGCCTTCGACCAGAGCCTGCGCACTGCCACAGGACTCTACGGCAAAGCCTCCGTCCACATGGAAAGATACATCCATCCGGCAGCCCACGTGGAGGTTCAAATTTTTGGCGACGGCCATGGATCTGTCCTGCACCTCAACGAGCGCGACTGCTCGGTGCAGCGACGGCACCAAAAAGTCATCGAAGAGGCCCCGTCGCCCAGGCTGGACAGCGCCCTGAAGCATCGCATCGTCAGCGACGCCGTGAGCCTTATGCGGCATGTCGGCTATGTAAACGCGGGAACGGTGGAATTCCTAGTGGACCCCCAGGGCCGGCACTATTTCATGGAAGTCAACTGCCGCCTTCAGGTGGAGCACCCTATAACCGAGGAGATAACCGGCGTTGATCTGGTGGAAATGCAACTCCGCGCAGCCGCCGGCGAGCCTCTGAAGCTGTCCCAAGACCAGGTGACGCCGCGGTGCCATGCCATCGAGGCGCGGGTGTTCGCCGAGGACCCCTACCTAGGCACCCTATCGGTTGGCGAGGTCACGGATGTCTCCGAGCCCGCCGGCGAAGGGCTGCGTCTGGAAAGCGCCGTATTCTCGGGCTACAAGGTTACGCCAAGCTACGACCCCCTGGTAGCCAAGCTCATTGCCAAGGGTGGCACGCGTCAACAAGCCATTCAAAGGCTTGTTCAGGGCCTGGAGTCCTTCCGAATAGGGGGAATCCAGACCAACATACCTCTACTGCTGGCCGTGCTGAAGCATCCCGAGTTTTTATCGGGCGGCTACACGTTGGACTTCCTGGAGGCTGTCATGGATGACCGCCTGAAGGAGCGTAAGGACCGGGCCAAGGCCGCCGCCGTGGCCGTAACCTTTGCCCTGGAGGAGCGAGGCCTACGACTCTAGAAGACCAGGCTTAGCCTAATACAGGCCAGCCCCCACATTAAACGCGCGCTGTTTTGTAGAGCTGGTACACAGTGTTGGAGGTTGGCGTTTTGGGCGCTTCAGGGTGGCGTTCCAGATAGTCTTCCCACCACCAGAAGCTCATCATATCCCCATCGCACTTGTCGTACTGGCACCGAACGGCGGCCTGGCTGCCCGTTCCCTTGCGGAACTGCTTTTCAAAGTCCGAAAGAAACACGAAGGTTGACTCTAATCGACCGCGGGCTTCTCTGGGCTCCCGGCTGAGCGACACCTCGAAGCAGCGCTGGCAGCGAAGACACCAGACCCATTTCACACAGTTCATATTCTGATTTAGCCCCGCCTATGCAACTTTAAGCTCCTAATAGGAGACTCCAATTGGCTGGCAAAGTTCAAGGACTATGAGGCATTAGTATAGGCCACTTTTAATCGCCTGGCAGCGCAAGAAATTATGGGCGGCTTCTTGGTCTAGGGTCGCGGGAAAAGCCAAGGGCCCTCTAATTGTTGGAGGGCCCTTGGCTGCTTTTGAAGAATCGTCTATACGAACAGCGGCGCCATCACCAAAGTGACGGTGGCTAGGAGCTTCACCAGCACGTGGAGGGAAGGCCCGGCCGTATCCTTCAAAGGATCGCCGACCGTATCTCCCGCGACGGCGGCCTTATGGGCGTCGCTGCCCTTGCCCATGACCTCATCGCCTTCCTTCAGGTTGCCGGCCTCGATGTACTTCTTGGCGTTGTCCCAGGAGCCGCCGGCGTTGTTAAAGACCGTCGCCAGAATTATCCCGCCGATGGTGCCGGCCATTAAGAATCCTGCCGCGCCCTCAGCCCTAAAGATCAGGCCCACGACAATGGGCGCGCCCACCGCCAGCAGCCCCGGGACTACCATCTGCCTTAAGGCCGCTATGGTGGTTATATCCACGCAGCGGGCAAAGTCGGGACGCTCAGTGCCGGCCATGATGCCCGGCCGTTCCCGGAACTGGCGGCGCACTTCTTCGATGATAGAGCTGGCCGCTCTTCCGACAGCTTTTATGGCCAGGGAGCTGAACAGGAAGACCAGCATCACACCCAATAGGGCGGCGATGAAAACCTCCACCTCGGCCAGGTTGACCGACTCTATGACCTCACCAGCCTTAGCGACCTCGTCGAGGAAGGCCTGAAATAGGAGGAAGGCCGCCAGGGCCGCGGACCCCATGGCGTAGCCTTTAGTCAGCGCCTTGGTGGTGTTGCCGGCCGTGTCCAGCCGGTCCGTAATCTCCCGCGTCTTCTCTGACGAGCCTGACATCTGAGTGATGCCGCCGGCGTTGTCCGTTATGGGGCCAAAGGTGTCCATGGCCAGCACATAGGCCGCGCTCATCAGCATAGCCATGGTGGCTACGGCCGTGCCGTAGACTCCGCCGTGGTCTACGCCGCTCTCCTCTCCCAGCCAGTAGGCCGAGAAGAGGCCGATGCCGATGACCACTGCCGTGCTGAATGTGGTCTCCAGGCCTACGGCGATGCCCGATATGAAGTTGGTGGCGGGGCCGGTCTTGGAGGACTCGGCGATGTCCTTAACCGGACGCCAGCTTCCCGCCGTGTAGTACTGAGTTATGTAGATGAACGCAATGCTGACCGCGATGCCCACCATACCCGACGCGAAGAACCACAGCCATTCGTCCAGCATGACGTACGTAACCAGCGCTAGAAAGCCCGCCGAGAGCAAGGCCACCACATAGTAGCCGCGGTTTAAGGCGGCCATGGGATCCTCGTTCTCCTTGGGCCGGACGAACATAACGCCGGCTATGCAGGCGATAAGCCCGAAGGCCCGCACCACCAGCGGGAACAGTATCCACTCCTCGTTCCCGGTGGCGAGGAAGACCGCCACACCTAAAATCATCGCGCCGATGTTTTCGGCTGCGGTGGACTCGAAGAGGTCGGCGCCGCGGCCCGCGCAGTCGCCCACGTTGTCGCCCACCAGGTCCGCCACCACGGCGGCATTTCGGGGGTCGTCCTCGGGAATCCCAGCCTCCACCTTCCCCACCAGGTCGGAGCCTACATCGGCGGCCTTGGTGTAGATGCCGCCGCCAAGCTGCGCGAACAGGGCCACGAAGCTGGCCCCGAAGCCAAAGCCCACGATTAAGAAGGGCGTCTGCTCAGGCTTGTCCGCGCCCCCGTAGATGTAGTAAATCGCCGCCACGCCGATGAGGCTCAGCGCCACCACCAGGAACCCCGACACCGCCCCGCCCCGCAGGGCCACCGTCAGGGCCTCGCTGAAGCTGCGCTGCGCCGCCGAGGCTGTCCGCAGGTTGGCCTTGACTGATATATACATGCCAATGAAACCCGCCAGGCCTGAACACAGCGCGCCAACTATAAACGCGACGCCTGTCAGCAGGCCAAGCTCGAACTGGCTGACGTCGGCGCTCTCGGCGGATACCTCCCCCAGAAGGCCGACCACCACGGCAATGATTAAGCTCATCGCCAGCGCCAAGAGGCCTATGGTGCGGTACTGGCGCTTGAGGAAGGCCATGGCCCCCTCGAAAATCATCCCGGCCACCTCCTGCATGGCAGGCGTGCCGGTATCTCGGCGCAGCACGTCTTTGGCCAGCCATATCGAGAAGAGGACGGCCAGGGCGCTGGCGCCTGGAACTACCCAGATTAGGTCCATGATTTAACGCACCTTCTAAAGCAGGTTTCCCTTCCAAGGGCCCTATGCGATTAAAATAGGCTGCGGCAAAGAATACTATCGGTAAGTACGAAATTCGTCAATGCAGTCAGGTGATGCCGCGCGCCGATTGTAGCAGCCTTTGCCCGGCCTCGGCGGGCGAGCGAAATCGCAGTTGACACCCTTAACCTCCCTTCCTAGACTTGCCTCCATCGCAACGTATTCAAGGAGCATTCCCATGCCAGAGCCCAAAGTCGGCGACAAGGCCCCGGACTTCTCTCTCCCCGCCTCCAACGGCAAGACCATCTCCCTCAAGGGCCTGGCAGGCAAAAAGGTCGTCCTCTACTTTTACCCCAAAGATGATACCCCCGGCTGCACCAAGGAGGCCTGCGGCTTCCGCGACGCCAACATTGAACTCGGTAAGCTGGGCGTCCAGGTCCTCGGCGTGAGTGCCCAGAACGTCGCCTCCCATCAGAAGTTCACCCAGAAATACAACCTCAACTTCCCTCTCCTGGCCGACACCGAAAAGACCGCCGCCAACGCCTATGGCGCCTGGGGCGAAAAAGTCTTCATGGGCCGCAAGACCATCGGCATGATACGCAAGACCTTTCTCATCGATGAGAAGGGTAAAATCGCCAAAGTCTGGCCCAAGGTCAAGGCGGAAGGCCACGCCGAAGAGGTCCTCGCCGCCATTAAAGCTGAGTAGTCCCATCCCAAACACCTCACGCAGCCAATACTTATATAATGAGGGCCAAAACTCCTCTGGAACAAGGACTTGTCGGAAAAAGACACCATCATGCAGGCGTTAGCCACCGTCCTCGGCGAGGCGTCCCATCGAAGCCTCTTCCGCGAGGGCGATTTGGCCCTGCTCATCGACCGCAAGAATCGCCGGTACCTCCTCACCCTTAAAAGCGACGGCGTCTTTCACACCCACCTGGGTTATCTAAAGCACTCTAACATCATCGGCCAGCCCCAGGGTTCCTGGCACCAGACCACCAATGGTCACCGCCTCCTGGCCCTTAAGCCTACCCTGTCTGATTACATCCTGCAGATGGAGCGCGTCACCCAGGTTATCTACCCCAAGGACGTCGGCGCCATCCTCATGCTGGCCGACATCTTCCCGGGTGCGCGAGTCGTCGAGGCTGGCTTTGGCTCCGGCGCCCTCACCCTGGCCCTCCTCCGCTCCACCGGCCCCGCCGGCCACGTCACGTCCTACGAGTTGCGCGAAGGCCAGGCCGCCAAGGCCCTCAACAACATCCGTCCCCTGCTCCCTTCCGACGCCCCCCTAACCCTTAAAGATGGCGACATCTACCAGGGCTTCGATGAGCGGGACATCGACCGGCTGGTGCTGGACGTGCCCGAGCCATGGCACGTCGTCCCCCACGCTCTCCACAACCTCACCCCCGGCGGCATCTTCCTGGCCTTCCTCCCCACCACCATCCAGGTCCACCGCCTCGTCGAGGCCATCAGCGCCCACCCCGAATTCCAGCTCGTCGAGACCATCGAGGTTATGTTGCGGCCCTGGCACGTCAGCCACAACAGCATGAGGCCCACCCATCGAATGGTAGGCCACACCGGCTTCATCACCACCGCCCGCAAGTGCCACCCCAGGCCCGGCGGCGCCCAGCCCATCCAGCAGCAGGAGGTGTAACATGGACCGCGCCAGCACCATCCAATTCCTTCAGCAGCACGTCAAGACCGATGTCCTTATGCGCCATTTGCTCGGCGTTGAAGCCGCTATGCGCGCTTATGCCCGGAAGTTCGGCCAGGACGAGGAGAAGTGGGGCGTCGCCGGCCTTGTCCACGACTTCGACTGGGAAATCGCTCCGACGCCCGAGTCCCACCCCATGTACGGCGCCGAGCTCCTGCGAAAGGCTGGCTATCCCGAGGAGATCGTCCGCGCCGTCCTCACCCACGGTGACCACACCGGCATTCCCCGCGAGTCGCGGATGGAAAAGACCCTCTTCGCCGTCGACGAGCTTTCAGGCTTCGTCCGCGCTGTAGCCCTGGTCCGCCCCAGCAAAAGCCTCGACGACGTGACGCCCGACAGCGTTCGCAAAAAGATGAAGGACAAAAAATTCGCCGCCGACGTCAAGCGCGAGGACATCACCAAAGGCGCTGAGGAGATGGGCCTGGAGTTGAATCAGCACGTCCAGTTCGTCATCGACGCCCTCAAGCCCGTGGCCCGCGACCTGGGGCTAAACAGCGGCCAGCCCTAGCCCAATCCCCACCGCCCCTCCATCAGCGGCACGTGGTGCGCCGTCCGCAGCGGTACAGGCAGCGACTCCACCAGCCTCGCCGCCTCCTCGCCGCCCTCCACGCCCCACAGCGGTCCTTTGGGCGCATCCTTGCACTGAATCAGCACCTTGAAGTCCCCCAGGCCGCCCGCTCTCGCCAGCTCCAGCATTCCCATCCGGTTGGCGTCCCTAACCCTCTGCTCTAACCCCATCGACGGCAACTTAGCTATCATCTGCCGCAGACCAAGGTTTGCTAGAAATCGCGCCTGCGGCAGCAGCGCCACCGGCGTCAGCCCCGCCCCTCGTCCCATCTCCACCACCGACGTGAAGTCCACATGCGACGTCATATCCTGCTGCCCGATGTGCACATAAGGATTGTCTATCTGGGCGTGTTTATAAAACGTCGTCAGCGTACCCCGCTTCCGCTCGATGGAGTACAACTCCCTGGCCTGATACCCGTAGTCAACTGTGACAACATACCCCCGCTTCAAAGCTGAGAACACCTCTCCCAGCCACTTCTCCAACCCCAGGTTAATCTCCGCCGTCTGTCCCTCCGTCAGCTTCACCCCCAGTCGGTCCAGCCGCTCCTCCAACCCTACCGTTGATGGCTCGTCCAGCGTCTCCGCTGGCTCCCCTCCCCTGAGCGTGACGTAGACCTCATACAACCTGCCGCCGCTAGCCGTCACCCGATGCACCGGCATAGCGTCCAGCAGTTCATTGGAGAGCACAACGCCCTCCACACCTTGCGCAGAAAGCTCAGAAGCCGACACCCGCTGCACCCTGCTGCTCAACTCGCGCGGCAACGCCCCCTCCGCTCCTGCCTGGCCGCGCCTGTCGATACACAGATAGCGTAGGGCGTCCAGGAACCCGTCGGGCAGTTGCGCCGCATAGCTCATGAAATCGTGGCAGAGGAGACCGTCACCCGCTCCCTGCTCCAACACCCAAAAGTTGCCAGTCCTGCCCATCAGTCCCCACATCTGCCACGCCTGCGCCGCCAACAGCGCTCCAAAGGCTGGGTGTGCCCCCGGCGAGGTGTAAAAATCTCCCTTGGCCCCGGTGGGGTCGCCGGAGGTATAGTAGCCGCCGTTAGGCCAGTAGAGGGCCGCTTCCATAAACTCGGCAAAGGTTATCGCGCCTTTTGCCTTGATTCGACGCTTTACCTCTTCGTATGCCGAAAGTCCAACTGTCACAACGCTCCCCAAATTAAAAGGGGGCCGTACGGCCCCCTTAAACGCTTGTCTAACTTGGCTTAACTCCGCTGTTGAATTGGCACGTAGGCCACGTCCATAGGGCCAGTGTATTCGGTGAGGGGCCGGATGAGAATGTTGTTGTCGTACTGCTCCATACACTGCAGCGTCCAGCCTGGTACACGTCCCAGGGCAAAGATAGGGATGAACAGGTCCTCGGGGATGCCCAGCAGGTGGTAGATGGAGCCGGCGTAAAAATCGACGTTGACGTAAATACCCTTCGACTGATACGGCTTCATCGCCTCTTCCAGCTTGGTAAGAATCTGGAACCAGTGGGGCTGGCCCTTCTGCTCGCCCAGCTTCTGGGACCGCTCCCGCAAGTGCCGCGCCCTGGGATCTTCCGCCCGGTAGACGCGGTGCCCGAAGCCCATGATGCGGCCTCTGCCCTCAATGGTCTTGCGGGCATAGGCCTGGGCGTTCTCCGCGCTGCCGATCTCTTGCGACATCTTCATCACCGATTCCGCGGCCCCGCCGTGGAGCGGCCCCTTTAGCGTGCCGATGCCCGTAACCACGGCGGAGTGCAGGTCCGATAGGGTGGAAGCGGTGACCCGGGCCGCGAAGGCCGAGGCGTTGGAGCCGTGTTCGGCGTGGAGAATAAAGTCCACGTCCATAAGCTTCTTCTCGTCATCGGTGGGCTTCTTGCCCGTGAGCATATAAAGGAAGTTGCCGGCGTGGTTCAGATCCTTGTCCGGCTTCACGGGCTCCTGGCCGTGGCGAATGCGATGGTGCGCCGCCACTATCGCCGCCGCCTGGGAGGTTAGGCGGATGCCCTTCCGTAGAGTGGCATCCTTGGAGTTGTCGTTCACCTCCGGATCGAAGGCCGACAGGGCGGACACGGCCGTCCGCAGCACATCCATGGGGTGGGCCTTTTTAACAAGGCTGATAAGCTGAAGCAGCTCGGCAGGGATAGGGCGCGCCGCCTTCAGGTCCTTGTCCAGTCTGGCTAAGTCGTCCCGCTTGGGGAGGCTTCCATATAGGAGAAGGTAGACAACTTCCTCAAAAGTAGACTTCTCGGCCAGGTCGTGGATGCTGTAACCGCGATAGAGAAGTTTACCCACCTGGCCGTCGATGAAGCTGGCGGCGCTGGTGTCGAAGTAAACGCCTCTAAGGCCTCGGGCAATAACTGGGGCTGCGGCTTTGGCTTCCATGGGGAGACTCCTTAAGAACCGATTATGCCCGCCATTGCGTCAACGACGGGTTTACGCTATCCAGGATTTCAGTCCTAGATGCGTTTGAGATTCTAGCAAAGGCCTATATACGTGTCAACGAGAATCGGATTGGCTCCGCCAGGTCTCGCCATTGAGGGCGTGGCGCGGGCCCTTAGGATATAATCTACAAGGGTTGTGGAGGGATGCCGGAGCGGACGATCGGGGTAGTCTTGAAAACTACTGTCCTGACTTGTCGGGACCGTGGGTTCGAATCCCACTCCCTCCGCCACATATAACTAGGGACTCGATTTTTAGATGACTAGGCAGCCAACGCAGGACAAGAAGAGCAGGCCCATTTCTGACGACGCCGTCAAGAAGGCCACCGGCAAGACCGCCGCCCAGTGGTTCGCCGTCATGGACGGCTTCGGCGCGCGAAAGATGCCCCACAAAGACATCGCCCGCCGCCTGGCCGAGACCCACCCGGACATCAGCGGCTGGTGGTCCCAGATGATTACCGTCCTCTATGAGCAAGAGCGCGGAATGCGCCAGAAGCACCAGACAACTTCGGGTTTCCAGGTCAGCGCCAGCAAGACCGTTCCCATCGCCCTTGATATGCTTTTTCATTCCTGGACAACCGATGATATTAGACAGCAATGGCTGGACCCCGCGTCCGTCACCGTCCGGTCAGCCACCCCGCAGAAGTACCTGCACATGGCCTGGAAACAGGACAAGTCCAGCATCGACATCAACTTCTATCCCAAAGGCGACGGCAAGAGCCAGGTGACGGTGCAGCACAGCAAGCTCCCCGACGCCCAGGCCGGCGAAAAGATGAAAGCCTACTGGAAAGGTGTCCTGGACCTAATGCAACAGGCCCTGGCCTCATAGCTACAAACTATACTATGGAAACCCGCAATCCCTCAAAATCACCCGGGGCCGCTTCCCCCGGCGAGTTATCTATCAATGTGCGCTTCTTCGCTTTATACCGGGAGCGCGCCGGCGGCCCCACCCACACCTTCCGCCTTCCGCCAGGCTCCACCGTCGCAGACCTGGTGTCCGCCGTGCGGCGCCGCTTTCCAGAACTGGCCCCCCCAGGTGTGGACATAGTCGTAGCGGTCAACCAGGAGTTCGCTGACAAAGAAGAAGTCCTCAAACAGGGGGACGAGGTCGCGCTAATCCCGCCCGTTAGCGGAGGCTGTATATGATTGTCCTCACCACTGATGCCCTAGACCCCGTCCCTATCACAGCATCCGTCCGCCGCGACTCCAACGGCGCAGTAGTCACTTTCCTCGGCGCCACCCGCAGGACATCCGAGGGTAAGACGGTCCTGTATCTCGAATACGAAGCCTATGAGCCTATGGCCCGCAAGAAGCTGGAAGAGGTCCGGCTAGAGGTCATGGCCGAGTTTAGGCTACAGGACATCGCCATCGCCCATCGGTTCGGCAGGCTGGAAATCGAAGACCTCAGCCTGGTGGTAGTCGTGGCGTCGCCCCATCGAAAAGAGGCCTTCCAGGCCTGCGCCCGCATTGTGGACAGGATAAAAGAGTCCGTCCCTATCTGGAAAAAAGAGGTCTTTTCAGACGGCCAGGTCTGGGTAGGGTGCCAGACCCACAACCACTCCATATCCAACCTTTCCGGCGCCCATGCCTCCCACGGGGATAAACGTGGCGCCGCAAACCTTGGCGTAAGGTAGGGTAAACACCCCTTGCGAAATTAGGCCTTTTGCAGGATAATGACTCTCACGTTGTTTTCCCTGGTGGTTAGAGCGGGGTGGCCCCACCCGTTCCCATTCCGAACACGGAAGTGAAACGCCCCAGCGCCGACGATACTGCCTTGGCGACAAGGTGGGAAAATAGGCCACCGCCAGGGGAAACTCGGACAACCCGCTCTTTACTCTCCCAACCACTTCCCCTTCCGCTGCATATGTGATTCAATTGTTAAATGATTCACATTCTTCGAAAAATCCCGATAAACTCATCTTGTACGCCTTTACACTTTTAGCTTTACCTACATATAATAAATCTAACCCCTGCGCGGCCCGTCACAAAGAGACAGAACTCGTAAGGAAACAGAACTGCGCAGGACGGCCCTTCGTACTAAATTAATAGGGGCTACACGCTTCGGTAATTAATCAGGAAAGGGGGGAATTCCTCACCGGAAGCACACCGCACAGACTGTGTCCATTATGCAGTCAGCCCCATCCAGGTTTGAGGAAGATCCATGTCAAGCAGATTTGAAAAGTTCTCGGAAAGAGCAAGAAAAGTCCTGACATACGCTCAGGAAGAGGCTCAGCGGTTTAATCATAACTATATCGGCACTGAACACATTCTCCTCGGCCTCGTCAGGGAGCATGAGGGTGTGGTGGCCAGGGTCCTCACCGACCTTGGCATCGATTTGAATAAGGTCCGCGCCGCTGTCGAATTTATTATCGGCCGCGGCGAAAAGCCCGTCAGCGGTGAAATTGGTTTGACTCCTCGCGCTAAGAAGGTTATCGAGCTGGCGGTGGACGAAGCCCGCCGCATGAACCACTCCTATATCGGCACCGAGCATCTTCTGGTAGGACTCCTTCGCGAGGGCGAGGGAGTGGCCTCCGGCGTTCTGGAAAGCCTGGGCGTCACCTTAGATAAGGTGCGCGCCGAGACCCAGAAGGTCCTCAGCCAGAGCGCGCCCTCGGCCCCCGGTCAGGGCTCCCGCAGCGCCACCCGCACTCCCACCCTTGACCAGCTAGGCATAGACCTCACCGCCGCCGCCAAGTCCAGCAAGCTGGATCCTGTGGTAGGCCGCGAGAAAGAGCTCGAGCGCGTTATCCAGATCATCAGCCGCCGCACCAAGAACAACCCCGTCCTCATAGGCGAGCCGGGCGTCGGCAAGACCGCCATCGTCGAAGCCCTGGCCCAGCGCATTATCACCGGCCAAGTCCCCGAAACACTTCAGGGCAAGCGGCTGCTGACCCTGGACATGGGCGCCCTGGTCGCCGGCACTAAGTATCGCGGCGAGTTCGAAGAGCGCCTCAAGAAGGTCATTGAAGAGATACGCAACTCCGGCAACTGCATACTGTTCATCGATGAGATGCACACCATTGTCGGCGCTGGCGCAGCTGAAGGCGCTGTCGACGCCGCCAACATCCTCAAGCCCTCCCTCGCGCGCGGCGAGCTTCAGACCATCGGCGCCACCACCCTGGACGACTACCGCAAGCACGTGGAGCGGGACCCCGCCCTGGAGCGTCGCTTCCAGCCTGTCATGGTGGAAGAGCCTACTGTGGAAGAAACGGTCAGCATCCTCAAAGGCATACGCGTCCGCTACGAAGAGCATCACAAGGTCACCATAACGGACAAGGCCCTTCACTCTGCCGCTACTCTGGCGGCCCGGTTTATCCCAGACCGTTTCCTCCCCGATAAGGCCATTGACGTGATGGACGAGGCCGCCTCACGAGTGCGCCTGCGCTCCAGCGCTACGCCCCTGTCTGTCTACGAGACCATGCGCGTCCTTGAAAGCGTCCGAAAGGAAAAGGACGACGCCATCGGCGGCCAGCAGTACGAGTACGCCGCCGAGCTTCGCGACCGCGAGCTTCGCCTGGCTGAAAAGCTGGAAGGCCAGAAGGAGCAGTGGCAGGACACCCAAGTTAAAGAGAAGCCCGTGGTCCAGGATGAAGACGTGGCCCACGTTGTAAGCCTCTGGACCGGCATCCCCGTCACCAAGCTCGCCCTGGAAGAGACTCAGCGCCTCCTCCACATGGAACAAGAGCTGCACAAGCGCATCATTGGCCAGGACGAGGCTATTGTCACTATATCCAAGGCTGTGCGCCGCGCCCGCGCCGGCCTCAAGGACCCCAGGCGGCCCGTGGGCGTATTCCTCTTCCTCGGCCCCACCGGCGTCGGCAAGACCGAGCTTGTGCGCGCCCTGGCCGAGTTCATGTTCGGCTCGGAAGAGGCCATGATTCGCCTGGACATGTCCGAGTTTATGGAGCGTCATACCGTCGCCCGGCTCATCGGCGCGCCCCCTGGCTACATCGGCTATGAAGAGGGCGGCCAGCTCACCGAGGCCGTTCGCCGCAAGTCCTACTGCGCCATACTCCTGGACGAGATCGAGAAGGCTCACCCCGAGGTCTTCAACATCCTCCTCCAGATCTTTGACGATGGTCATCTGGCAGACGCTAAGGGTCGCCGCGTAGACTTCCGCAACGCCATTATTGTGATGACCAGCAACCTGGGCTCCGACCTTATCCGTCGCGAGACCGCTATGGGCTTCTCCATCAAGGCGGAAGAGGCCAAGACTGGTGAGCAGGCTTACAAGCGAATGAAGGACAAGGTGCTGGAAGAGGTCAAGCGCTTCTTCCGGCCGGAGTTCCTTAACCGCATTGACGCCACCGTGGTCTTCCACACCCTGGCCAGGGACCACATCCTCCAGATTGTGGACCTCCTGCTCAAGCAGGTAGAGAAGCAGCTTTCCGAGAAGCAGATCAAGCTGGAAGTCACCCAGGCCGCCAAGGAACATCTGGGCGCGAAGGGCTACGATCCCAACTTTGGCGCCAGACCCCTGCGCCGCCTTATACAAAACGTTGTTGAGGATAAGCTGTCTGAGGAGCTTCTGGCCGGACGCATCCACGGCGGCGATACCGCCGTAGTTGACCTTGAAGGCGAGGATATCGTCATCAAGGCCAGCGTACCTGCCGTAGCTTCCACCTAAAGATACGGCCTCGCCTGGAAGGCGGATACGCATACGCCCACGGTTGACGGCCATCGCCGGCACCATCAGATAAATAAGCCAACGCCAAGAAAGGCCTGCTCCAATGAGTAGGCCTTTCTTCTATGGCTGGGTGGTGGTGGCTGCCCTTTTCATGGTGAACTTCGCCACCATGGCCACTGGCACCCTTAACTTTGGCCTCTTCGTCAAGCCCATGGGTGACTCCCTGGAGATGTCACGCGGCTTCATCGGCTGGTCCCAGACCACCCGCATGCTCTCCAGCGGCCTGTCCAGCGTCATCATAGGTAGGATGATAGACCGTCACGGCCCCAAGCTCCTCATCATCATTTCCTCTGTTGTCACCGGCATCAGCATGATAGCTATGTTCTACATCAACGCGCCGTGGCAGTTCCTGGTCCTTTTCGGTGTTATGGGACTCTCCGGGCTGTCATCCCCGGGGGCCCTCCTAACCTCCACACCGGTAGCCAAGTGGTTCGTAAAGAAAAGGGGCCGGGCGCTGGCGCTGACCACTATGGGTATAGGTATGGGGGGCATCGCCTTCATGCCCATCACCCAGATTCTCATCGACGCCGTGGGATGGCGCGGCGGCTGGGTGCTCCTCGCCATCATAGGTGTAGGCATTACAGTCCCCCTGGCGGCCTTCTTTATTCGCCGCCAGCCGGAGGACATGGGCCTCCGTCCTGACGGTGACCCACCGGACTCCGAACGCCCCGTCGGCGCCGTCGCTTCCGCCAGCCGTCAGGACGAGTATCCCTGGACCGTCCGCGAGGCCACACGCACTCGCGCCTTCTGGCTCCTTATCGCCTTCTTCTCCATTTTCGGCATCGCCCAGGGACTGGGCAGCGTCCACCGGCTTCCCTATTGGGAGGACAAAGGCTTCGACGCCACTATTGTTTCCCTGGCCTTCTCCGCCGACGCCGCCGGCGCCGCCCTCATGGCCTTCGGCGCCGGGCTGCTGGTGGACCGGTTTCAGGTCCGTTATGTAGCCTTCTGCTCCTGCATAGGGTTTATCGTGGCTGTAATACTGATGATTATGGCCTACAACACCTTCTTCCTATTCGCCTCCACCACCATCTTCGGACTGGCCGTGGGGGCCAACATGATCGTCACCGCCTACGTCTGGGCCGCATACTTCGGCCGCGCCTTCCTGGGCACCATTCGAGGCATCGTTATGCCAGCTGTCCTCATAAGCCAGGGTATCGGCGCGCCCCTGGCGGGATACATCTACGGCGCCAACAACGACAGCTACATCCTGGTCTGGTGGATGCTTATTGGCCTATTCGGCATGGCCGGACTCCTGATACTTAACATCAAGGCGCCGCCCAGGCCTGTGGAGAGCACCACCGTGCAGCCCCAGCCCGCCACGCCGTGAGCGCGGCTGCCCCCTCTGGTATAATTGTTCTAGCTTTTTCCTAGACTGCCGAGCGCCCAATTTGCCTTCCAACAAGACCCTTTTCTTCTGCCAGAACTGCGGCCACGAAAGCCCTAAGTGGATGGGCTTTTGCGCCGCCTGCGGCCTCCGCGAACCCCTCGTGGAGGCCCCGTCCGCCCCCAAGTCCGCCGCCCGCCGAAGCTGGATCGGCGGCGTCGGTTCCCAGCCCCAGGAGCTGTCCCAGGTTTCGACCAAAGACCAGCCTCGCATATCGATGGGTATGCCTGAGGTGGACACTGTCCTCGGCGGCGGCCTCGTCTCCGGCTCCCTCCTTCTCTTTGCTGGCGAACCCGGCGTCGGCAAGTCCACCCTGCTGTTGCAAGTCGCCAGCCACGTCTCCGGCCAGGGACGGCAGGTCCTGTATGTATCGGGCGAGGAGTCCGAGCGGCAAATAAAGCTTCGCTCCGACCGCATGGCCCTGTCCGGCCAGGGCGTCTTCCTCCTCGCCGAGACCGACGTCGACCTGATTCTTCAGCGCCTCAACGAGATGAAGCCCGCCCTGGCCATCATTGACTCCATCCAGACTCTATCCACCCAGGAGATCGAGTCCGGCCCCGGCGGCGTGGCCCAGGTGCGCGAGTGCGCCCTCCGCCTCCTTCGATGGGCCAAGGCCTCCTCCACCCCCGTGCTGCTAGCCGGGCATGTGACCAAAGACGGCGCCCTGGCCGGCCCCCGCGTCCTGGAGCACATGGTGGACGTTGTCCTCTATCTGGACGGCGAAAACCTCGGCGCCCACCGTGTCTTGCGGAGTGTCAAGAACCGCTTCGGCTCCACCAACGAGGTGGCCATCCTGCAAATGGACGGCAAGGGACTCAAGGAAGTCCAGGACCCCTCTCAGGCCCTCCTGGCCGAGCGAGGCGTCAAGGCCCTCGGCTCCGCCATCACCCCCATCCTGGAAGGCACCCGGCCACTAATGGTCGAGATACAAGCCCTTACCTCGCCTTCCGGTATGCCCGTGCCCCGCCGCACCGCCAACGGCGTGGACTTCAACCGAATGATCATGGTGGCCGCCGTCCTGGGACGCCGCACCAGGCTCTCCACCGCCGCCCAGGATATCATCGTCAACGTGGCCGGCGGCATGAAAGTTACTGAGCCTGCCGCGGACCTGGCGTTAGCCTTAGCCCTTGCCTCCAGCCTGAAAAACCAGCCCATAAAACAAGACCTCGTCGCCATCGGCGAAATCGGCCTCAGCGGAGAACTGCGCTCCGCTACCCAGATGGAGCGCCGCCTCTCGGAAGCGGCCAGGCTTGGCTTCAAACAGGCCATCCTGCCCGCCACCTCCCAGGGCAAATTGCCCCTTCCTCAAGGAATGACCCCCATCTATGTCCCCACCCTGGCCCGGGCCGTCACACTGGCTCTAGACAACTCCATGAACGGCGCGCAGTACGATGGCCCGGACATGGAGGAACCTCCGCAGGACGACAGCCCCTAGATATCCCTTCGTCTAAACCCTCCAAACGTCCTTGACGAAATTAACTGCATTTCGTACAATTTGTTATCACGTGACGGCCATGCCGTCGCGTTTATACGTTTGAGGGCGAATACGGGCCCCAGTAGCTCAACTGGCAGAGCAGCTGATTTGTAATCAGCAGGTTAAGGGTTCGAGTCCCCTCTGGGGCTTTCCCGGCGCTCGTTGTGAAAGTCCCAATCATATAGAGTAGGTAAGTCTTTCTCTTGTGTTAAACTCATTACCAAAACTTTGGAGGGGTGGGTGAGCGGCTTAAGCCACCGGTCTGTAAAACCGGCGCCCGGAAGGGCTTCGTAGGTTCGAATCCTACCCCCTCCACCATAAGAGGTCACAACAATCTAGACGCCCCAAGCCCACATAGCTCAGCCGGCAGAGCACGCCCTTGGTAAGGGCGAGGTCGGCGGTTCGATTCCGCCTGTGGGCTCCAGATTTGCAAACTTTTTAGAGGAGCCTTAGATGGCAAAGCAAAAATACTCTCGTTCCAAGCCCCACCTGAACGTCGGGACCATTGGCCACGTGGACCATGGCAAGACCACGCTGACGGCGGCTATCACCGGCGTTTTGGCCGCTCAGAACACCGGCGTCAAATTCATGAAATATGAAGATATTGACAACGCGCCGGAAGAGCGCGCCAGGGGTGTCACCATCAACATCTCCCACATCGAATATGAGACGCCCACCCGCCACTACGCCCACGTGGACTGCCCGGGCCATGCCGACTACATCAAGAACATGATCACCGGCGCGGCTCAGATGGACGGCGCCATCCTCGTGGTCAGCGCCCCGGACGGCCCCATGCCCCAGACCAGAGAGCACATCCTCCTGGCCCGCCAGGTGGAAGTGCCCCGCATCGTGGTCGCCCTTAATAAGGTGGACGCCATGGAAGACGAAGAGCTCCTCCAGCTCGTCGAACTGGAAGTCCGCGAGCTCCTCAAGCAGTACCGCTTCCCCGGCGACGAGATACCCATTGTCCGCGTCAGCGGCCTCAAGGCCCTGGAGGAAGTCCAGGCCGGGAAGCCCGGTCCCTGGTCCCAGAAGATCCTCCAGCTGGTGGAAGCCATGGAGAAGTACATCCCCGTGCCCGCCCGCCCCAAGGACAAGCCCTTCCTCATGCCCGTCGAGGACGTCTTCGGCATCAAGGGCCGCGGCACCGTGGTCACCGGCCGTGTCGAGCGCGGCACCATCAAGGTGGGCGACGAAGTCGAAATCATCGGCTTCGGCGCGGTCAAGAAGAGCGTGGCCACCGGCCTCGAAATGTTCCACAAGACCCTGGACGAGTCCGAGGCCGGCGACGCCGTCGGCGTCCTCCTGCGCGGCATTGAGCGCGAGGACATCGAGCGCGGCAACATCCTCGCCAAGCCCGGCAGCATCAAGCCTTACTCCAAGGTCGATGCCGAGGTCTACGTGCTGAGCAAGGAGGAGGGCGGCCGTCATACCCCCTTCTTCACAGGCTACAAGCCCCAGTTCTACATTCGCACCAGCGACATCACCGGCGACATTAAGCTCCGCGAAGGCGTGGAGATGGTCATGCCCGGCGATAACACCCAGATGGAAGTCAACCTCATGTACCCGGTGGCCCTGGAAGAAGGCATGCACTTCGCCGTCCGCGAGGGCGGCAGGACTGTGGGCGCCGGCGTGGTCACTAAAGTCAAGGAATAGGTCATGGCTAAGAAGCGTGGAGACGTTAGGACTCTAATCACCCTCCAGTGCCCGGACTGTCGCGAGCGGAACTACAACACTCAGAAAAACCGCCGCAACGACACGGGCCGAGTGGAGTTTAATAAATACTGCCCCCGCTGCCGCGGCCACAAGCTGCACAAGGAGATACGGTAAATGGCCAACAGGCCCACAGGCGCCGCCCTGCGCCGTCCCTCCTCTGAGGAAGTGCGGCGGTTCAGCCCTTTTCGATTCCTCGGAGAGGTGGTCTCTGAACTCCGCAAGTGCGTTTGGCCCAGCCGGGATGAGACTGTCCGTCTCACCATAGTCGTCCTGGTCGTCGGCGGATTCGTCGGGGCGCTGCTCGGCGTCTTCGACTTCGGCTTCAGCAGGACTTTCACTAAATACATCGTCCTGCCATAGTTGGAAAACATGACAACCTCCAAAACCAGCAAAACTGATACCGCCGCTAAGAACACCCAAGACGCCCGCTGGTACATTGTCCACACCTACTCCGGCCAGGAAGAGCGGGTGAAGAAGAACCTGGAGTTGCGCATCAACAGCCTGGATATGCAGGACAAGATCCTCCAGGTTATTGTCCCCACCGAGGAAGAAATAGCTATCAAGGACGGCAAACGCCGCTCTGAGCGGAAAAAGGTCTTCCCAGGATACATCCTGGTCCAGATGAAGATGGACGACGAAAGCTGGTACGCCGTGCGCAACACGCCAGGCGTCACCGGCTTTGTCTCCACCGAGGACGAGCGCGACAAGCGACCTAAGCCCATTGCCCTGGAACCCAAGGAGGTCGACGCCATCCTTGCTCAGATAGAGTCCGGACCTCCCAAGATCACCGTGGGCTTACAGGTGGGCGAGACCGTCCGCATCACCGCCGGCCCCTTCGCCGACTTCATGGGCGTGGTCAACGACGTGGACCCGGACAAGGCCAGAATTCGCGTGCTGGTCTCCTTCTTCGGACGCGAGACCCCCGTGGAGTTGGATTTCTTGCAGGTAGAGAAGGTCTAGGAGTAACCATTGGCTAAGAAAGTTAAAGCAATCATTAAACTGCAGCTGCCGGCTGGCCAGGCCACCCCGGCGCCCCCCGTCGGCCCTGCCCTGGGCCAGCACGGCGTCAATATCATGGCCTTCGTCAAGGAATATAACGCCAAGACCGCCAACCAGTCAGGGTCTATCATTCCCGTCCACCTGACCGTTTACGAAGACCGTTCCTTTACCTTTGTGGTGCGGACCCCGCCGGCCTCGGACATGCTACGTAAGGCTGCCAACGTCCCCAAAGGCTCCGGCCTGGCGGGCCGGGAGTCCGTTGGCAAAATCCCCCGCGCCAAGTTGGAAGAGATCGCCAAGCAGAAAATGCGGGACCTCAACGCCGCCAGCGTAGAAGGCGCCGTCAAAATTGTTGAAGGCACCGCCCGCAGCATGGGCATTGAGATAGTTTAGGAGACTCCTGTGAATAAACACGGCAAGCAATATCAGGAAGCCACTAAAGTCGTCGACAGGGAGAAGGCCTACAACCTGGACGAGGCTGTGGAATCCCTTCTCTCGATGAAGACCTCCAAGTTCGATGAGACCGTCGAACTGCACCTCCGCACCAACGCCGACCCTAAACAGACCGACCAGGCCGTACGCGGCGTAGCTACTCTGCCCCACGGCCTGGGCAAGAGCGTTCGGGTCCTGGTCTTCGCCAACGGCGAAGCCGCCGACCTGGCCAAACGCGCCGGCGCCGATTTCGTCGGCGACGAAGATTTAATCAAGCAAGTTGAAGGCGGCTGGACCGAGTTTGACGTGGGCCTTGCCGTGCCGGACATGATGGCCAAGATAGGTAAGCTGGGCCGCGTCCTTGGCAGAAAGGGACTCATGCCCAACCCCAGGACCGGCACCATGGTGCAGCCCAGGGACGTTCCCAAGGCCGTGGAAGAGGCCAAGAAAGGGCGCGTCGAGTACCGCACTGACCGCACCGCCATTATCCATGTCCCGGTAGGAAAGAAGAGCTTCCCCAAAGAGAAGCTTGTCGACAACATCAATTCCGTCATGGACGCCGTGGTAAAAGCCAGGCCGGCGGGCATCAAGGGCGCCTTTATACGCACCGCCTTCCTTACCAGCACCATGGGACCCAGCCTCAAACTTGACGTCAACCAGGTGGCTTCTGATAAAGTAGAGTAGTTTTAGAAACCTTCGCTGAAGACAGCGGGCCTCCGCCTTAGGCGGATTAAAAAACTCAGCCCGCCGAAGCGTACAGGAACAGCTCCATGAGCTTTATTCCCTGCGCTTTGGCGCAGGGATTTTTGTTTAGAGAGGTTCTATGCCCACACAAAAAAAGATTGATGAAGTCACGGAGCTGAAGGAAAAGATCTCCAAGGCCACCATCGCCATCGCCACCAACCCCCAGGGTCTCGGCGGCGCGGCCATGACGGACCTGCGCAGCAAATTGCGCGAGAAGAAGATCGAGTATCGAATGGTCAAGAACACCCTGGTCGGCATAGCCGCGGACCAGGCCCAAAAACCGTCCCTCAAGGACGTGGTCAAGGCCACAACCGTCATCGCCTTCGGTTATGGCGAGCCCGTGGACGCCGCCAAAGCCCTGGACGAGTACATTCGAGCCACCAGGGCCAACATTGTGATCAACGGCGCCCTCATGGGCACCCAGGTCCTCACCGCCGAGCAGGTCTCTTCCCTGGCCTCCCTCCCGCCTAAATCCCAACTAGTCGCCAAGCTCCTGGGACAGCTTCAGCTTCCCATGGCCCGGCTGGTCGGAAGCCTGAAGAGTCCCATCTCCGGTCTAGGAATCGTGCTGCAAGCGCGGATTAAACAGATGGAGTCCGCCAAACCCGCCGCATAGGTATCGGAATTTTTAAAGAACAAGCAAAACGCTAGGAGGAATCATGACTAAGGAAGAACTGCTAACGGCTATCAAGGGTATGTCAGTCCTGGAACTGGCTGACCTGGTCAAAGAGCTGGAAAAGGAGTTCGGCGTCTCCGCTGCCGCGCCTGTGGCCGTGGCCGCCGCTCCCGCCGCCGGCGGCGCCGCCGGTGGAGCCGCTGCCACCGCCGAGGAGAAGACCGACTTCTCCGTCACACTCCAGGAAGTCGGCCCCAACAAGATTAACGTCATCAAGGCCGTCCGGGAGGTCACCAACCTGGGCCTGCGTGAGGCCAAGGAGCTGGTTGAAGGCGCCCCCAAGGCCGTTAAAGAGGGCGTAGGCAAGGATGAGGCTAACAACATCAAGAAGAAGCTTGAGGAAGCCGGCGCTAAGGTAGTCCTGAAGTAACGCCTCTTCCGCTGGCGGCTTAACGTGAGCAAGCGAAAAGATAGAGAGCGCTTCCTGGCCCAGCGGCGCGTCAACCCCGACTACACGGGGTTTCGAGGCCGCGGCGCCCCCG
Organism: SAR202 cluster bacterium; assembly: GCA_016872285.1. Classification (NCBI taxonomy): domain Bacteria; kingdom Bacillati; phylum Chloroflexota; class Dehalococcoidia; species SAR202 cluster bacterium. The sequence goes on from VGZZ01000003.1 coordinate 92,321, forward strand.
CGCCCTCCCCGGCTCCCACCGAGGCAGTCACCTGCTCTCGATGCGGCCGCAAGCGCAATGTGGCCGCGAATGTGGCTGCTCAGGCCCAAAAGGATGGCAAGTACATCTGCTCCATCTGCCAGGACGAACTGGCCGCCCAGCAGGCCGCTTCCCCCACTGACCCTTCGACTAGCTAGGTAAACACCTCTGCGCTCAAAAGGACTGGGCCTCTCACATGAGAGGCCCAGTCCTTTTTTGTGGTTCCTAATTTTTCTTTCCCTCTTCTCCCGTAGTCGGGAGAAGAGGGCTGTAAGCTCGCCGTGGCGAGATAAAGGGTGATGAGGGTGCCCCGACTAGTACCAAGGTTGGATCATTGTTCAAAGAAACCCGTGATGATAATCCTTCTCTTCAGCGTTACGTAAAGTACCCCCATCATCAGGCTTTCCTCACCTTCCATAATGAAGAGCCCTATTCTCATCCCAAAACACCAAATTAGACCCCTTCGTACGGTGCGCGTGTCATAAACGCCTGTGGTATAGTAATCAGCTAGCTAGCCTACAAGGAGCGCTGTGCACCTGGGCTACGCTTCATATCCCCACTAAACCCAGGTGCCTAATCTAGGTCTTTCTATGCCTCAGTCGGCAGCCAATCGGTCCAGCGCTAAGCCGGCTCCTGCTAAACGAAAAATCCTCATCGCTGACGATGAGGAAATGATTCAGGAGCTGCTCACAACCCTTGTGGCGCCTCTCCGCTGCGACGTCCTTACCGCCCGGGATGGCGACGCCGCCCTGGACCTTATAAAAAGCGAGCATCCCCATCTGGTAATCCTGGACGTCGCCATGCCCAAAAGGACTGGACTCCAGGTCGTCAAAAGCCTCAAGTCTGACCTTGCCACCTCGTCCATCCCCATCGTCCTCGTAACCGCCCTGACCTCCGAGACCGACATAAAGATGGGCCTCGACTCCGGCGCCGACGCGGTCATAGGGAAACCTTTCAGCACCCAGGCCGTCCTTGATACCGTCGGCAAGCTCCTGGAAACCCAAACAGCCTCCACCAAGGGCGCGGAGGAGTCGCGGTCGACTAAGCCCGAACCCTCCTTCGAAACCATGACCCGCAGCCAGCTCCTCATCTACGCCAAGGAGCTAGGCGACCTGTATCGAAAAACCGAGGTATTGAACGAAGACCTCCAGCAGCAACGCCAGGAGACCTTCCACTTCTTCAACGTCCTCTGCCACGAAATTCGCACAGCCCTGACGCCCATCGTCTCCTCCACCGGCCTCCTCGCGGAAACCATGAAGGCCCCACCCCAAAGCACCGACGCCAGACTGTTGAACAATATTGCCGCGGGCGTGGAAATCCTGAAAGCGCGGGTGGAGGAGCTGCTGGAGCTGGCCGGACTGCAGACCAAGGCCTTCAAGGTATCCTTTACATCTGTAGACGTTAAAGCCCTTCTCCACGAGACCTGCGATATCCTCCAGCCCGCGGCACGGCGCAACCACCAGCGTATCGCCCTCCATATAAAGGACAACCTGGCCCCCCATACAGGCCGATAGAAGCAGGCTTCAGCAGGTCTTTCTCAACCTCCTGACCAACGCCCTCAAATACAGCCCTACCAAAGGTGTCGTCGAGGTGAGGGCCGACGACAGCGGCGGAAATCTAATCAAAGAATTTGTTTCGCCCCCACAAAACGAATAAGTTCTGGTGCCCTACCTCCCCAGCAGGTCCAAATACCACCCATACGCCCCCTCCCCCGCCAGCAGCAGCGCGATGGCCGATGCGGCCAAAAACGGCCCGAAAGGCATCACGTCCTTGCGCTTCATTCCCCTTATCTTCATCAGCGCCAGCGCGGTCAGCCCGCTGACCACAAAGGCGATGAAGAAGGCCGCCAGGATATGCGGGAACCCCAGTACCGCCCCCATTAGACCCCCCATCTTTACATCCCCCTCCCCCATGCCGCCTCGAGACGCCACGTAGACCAACAGCATCGCCCCAAACCCCGTCCCTACACCGACCAGACACCTTAGGTACGCCTCGCCCACTGAATGTTCCATCCCCACCGGCCCCCATGGGAACGTGACCAGCGCCACGGGGAAGGCCGCTAGCAGCACCTTGTTCAGAATAAGCCTGTGTTCCATGTCGATAAAGAAGATGATCAGGAACACGCTTATGTTAACTATCGCGATAAGCGTCTCTACATTGGCGCCGTACAGATACGCCGCCGCGCCGAAGAGCGCCCCGGCCCCCGCCTCCACCACCGGTACCCTCACCGGAATCCGCGCCCCGCAGTACCGGCACCGCCCTCGAAGCCACAGGTATGCCAGCAGCGGCGTCAGGGCGTATAGCTCAATGCGCTTGCTGCAGGCGTCGCAGTGGGACTTCCCAGAGACCAGAGACTCGCCCCGCGGCAACCGGTCGATAGCCACGTTCATGAAGCTCCCCACCGCCACCCCCACCACCGCCAGGTAAGCGATGAGCGATGCGTCAGTCATAGGAGCCAATTATAGGTTCTGCCGCGCCCCGCAAAAACGCTCCCGCAAAGGCTTTTCACCCAAAAGTCCCCGCTCAGGCTTTTGTGGTACTATCTTGCCCAGCAGCAAGCGCGCCCGGCGCTGACAACCCAAGGCATCCCGAGGAGAAATTCATGCAGTTCCTCAGAGTCCTTGCGAAGAAGCAGTCCGCTCTTAGCCGTGCCGAATGGGCCGTCTTCGGCGCTATTGTAGTGGTACTGGCCGTCCTCGCCGCCGGCGCCATCACCCGGAGTTGAAAATTGGGCCAGGGAGTCCCCCAAGGAGTCCCAAAGATGCAAGATACACCCGCCCCTTACACCGCCATGATTCGGGACCTCCCCACCGAGGAGCGCCCCAGGGAACGCCTCAAAGCCTTTGGCCCCTCCGCCCTCAGCAACACCGAGCTTCTCGCTATCCTCTTGCGCACCGGAGTCACCGGCGAAAGCGTTATGGGTCTTTCCTCCCGCGTCATCCGCCGCTTCCAGGGCCTCGCCGGCCTGGCCCGCGCCTCCTACTCCGAACTCTGCTCTGAGCACGGCATCAGCGAGGCCAAAGCCTGCCAGCTCCTCGCGGCCCTGGAGCTGGGGCGCCGGTACTCGTCCCTCCAGCCCGAGGAGACCCCTAGAATCAGTTCGCCGCGAGATATCGCCAACCTCCTCATGGGCGAGATGTCCTTCCTACAGCAAGAACACTTGCGAGTAGTAGTCCTCAACACCAAGAACCAGGTTCAGGGCATAAGCCGGGTGTATATCGGCAACGTCAACTCGGCCATGGTGCGTGTGGCGGAAATCTTCAAGCCCGCCGTCACCCAGAACTGCCCCAACGTCATCGTCGTCCACAACCACCCCTCCGGCGACCCCACCCCCAGCGCCGACGACATCGCCATCACCCGCCAGCTGGTGGGCGCTGGCAAGCTCCTGGACATAGAGCTTCTCGACCACATCATCATCGGCGGCGGCAACCAGTTCTTTAGCATGAAGGAGAAAGGGCTGGGTTTCTAAGCGGGCCTTGCGCCTGCCATTAGGGTAGGGGACAATGGCGCCTGACCTCTTCTATTACGGAGGTAATATGCCTTTCTTTTACAATGCTAAGGATCGAAAAGCTAAAGAGATTGTCAAAGGCGGACGCATCCGCAGCTTCTGGGGCAAGAACACCCTCCTGTCCTACGTGGACATTGACCCTAACGTAGAGGTGCCGCGGCACACCCATACCCAGGAGCAGTCCGGCATTATGTTAGAGGGCAAAATGGAGATGGGCATCGGCGACGAGGTCCGGGTACTCTCCCCTGGCGACATGTATATCATCCCGCCCGGCGTGGAACACTACGCCAAGACCTCGTCCTCCAAGGCCAAGGTGCTGGACATCTTCGCCCCTGTCCGTGACGACTACAAGTACTAGCCCAGCCGCTCTTTGTAGTCGACGTCGTAGTCCTGTATCCAGCCCAACAACTTCTGCTGCTCCAGCGGCAGCGGCCTCGGCGACGACGCGCCCACCGGGCTCCTTCCGATAACTCCCTCCCGCTCCAGCCTGGCGACGTCTCCGGCGCTCAGCCCCAGGATGTCCCGCAGTACATACTCGTTGGCCTCCCCCAGCGACGGGCCGGGGCCTTGTATCCGAGACTCCATGCCTGAGCTTCGCCATCCTCTGCTGATGTAAGGCTTCTCACCTATGCCGCTGTCCGGGCTATGATGCACACCCTCAAAGAACCCTCGAGCCTTGTAATGCGTATCCTTGAACATATCCCGCGCTTTCATCACCACCCCGCAGGGCACCCCCACTGACTGCAACGTATTCATGATTTCATGCTTATCCCGCGTTCGAGTCCACTCGCTGATCCACCTGTCAACCTCGTCCTGCCGCTCGTATCGCGACGCCGGGTCCGCATACTTAGGGGATTTCGCCAACTCCAGCTTCCCAATAGCCCCGCACAAGGTCTGCCACTCCTGGTCATCCCGCACCGCTATGGTCACCCACTCGTCGTCACCTCTGCATGGATAGCACCCGTGGGGCGACCAGCTTAGATGTCGGTTGCCCAATGGCCTTTGTCTTCGGCCATTGAAAGCGTGGTCCAAGATACCTTCGCCCACAAACGACGCACCAACCTGGTACATCGCCAGGTCTATCCACAGGCCTCGCCCTGTGCGCCGACGGTGTATCAGCGCCGCCATCAGCGCGAAGACCGCCGTCCATGCCGCGATGAAGTCGGTGTAAGAGTTGCCAATCTTGGCCGGGACGCCATCGTAGGCCATAAAGGCGCCGGTGCCGTGCACCGACTCCAATGTGGCCGCCACCGCCCCATACTCGCTCCATGGCCCCGAATGCCCGTAGCCTGTGTTGGACAGCAGAATGATGTCCTCTTTCAGCTTCTTCAGGCTAGGATAGTCCAGCCCGAAGCGGCGGCTCACTCGAGGCGTATAGTTCTCAATGACCACATCGCTTTTGGCGATGAGCTGCTTCAGCGGTTCCAAGGCATCGCCCTTTGTCAGATCCAACGTCAGGCTGCGCTTGCCTCGATTCAGTGTATGGAATGTCCCAGATCTCTCCCACCACAATTCCCCCGGCTGGTTATCAGGCAGCGCGAAAAGCTGCAATCGAGTGTCCGGTATGTGACACGCCTCCACCCGGATAACCTCCGCTCCCATGTCCGCCAGGTGCGCCGCTGCGTAAGGCATGGCGTACACACGGCTCACGTCCACCACTCGAAGGCCTTTCAAGGGTAACGCATCGCTCATATGACCCCCCACCTGCGAAGTAGTGACATCTCCTCCTTGCCATAACCCAGCATTCCGCAGTAGACTTCCTCATTGTGCTGGCCCAACAGCGGCGCGGGCCTTTGCATCCGATAACTACCCTCGCTCAATCTGACGATTTCCCCCGGAAATTCAACTCCATCAGCCTCCAGGTTCGTCCCTTTCGTGTAGAACCCTCGCGATCGAAGCTGCGGACATTCAAATAAATCACCCGCGTCCTGCACCATACCAAAAAGCAGGCGCCGCTCCGCTGAAGCGTGGAACAAATCTTTTCTGTTCCACTTCCACAGCCCCTTGATCAGTAGGTCGTATAGCTCCGGCCCGTGGGCTATGCGGCCCTCTGCAGTAGAAAACTTCGGGGCCTTCATCTCCTCCACGCCCAATAGTTCCACCGCCACCTCCCACGGCTGCGACCCCTGGGCTGAGGGCAGGACGTATCCATCGGCGCAAGGCATAACCTCGTCCAGGCCCGAGTTCATCGGCGACCGCCGGCCTCGTACCGCGCCCATGTAAGCGTAGGACGATACAGCTTGCACCAGATGGAGTGCCATGCACTCGGTAATCGACACATCGATGTGCTGGCCCTTTGATGTAGCCATGCCCTGATACACCGCCGCCAGCGTCGCTCCCGCCGCCTGCGTCCCTGCCACGTACAGCGACTGGTCCAGGGCATTGCGGATGGGCTCCTTATCGGCGTCGCCGGACAGGTACATCAGCCCGCTCATGGCCGTGGTGACGATATCGCTAGCCTTATAGTCACGGTACGGCCCCATCTGGCCGAAGGGCGTAATGGATGTCATGACCAGAGACGGGTTCTCACTGGACAGCGCCTCATATCCCATACCAAAGCCCTTTAGGTGCGATGGCGAATGGCCCTCCACCACCACGTTCGCCCACTGGGCTAGTCTCTTGAGAATCAAGCAGCCCGTCGGCGACACGATATCCAGAGTTATCGACCGCTTGTTGGTGTTCAGGTACAGGAATGGTATGCTTTTCTCAGCGTGGGGCGTGTTACCAACAAAAGGCCCATGGCGTCGCAGCACATCCCCGCTGCCGGGTGCCTCTAATTTGATGACATCGGCACCGTAGTCTGCCAGCAATCGAGCGCAAAAGGAGGATGCCTTGCCGCCTCCCAATTCCAGAATCTTGATGCCGTCCAACACCTGCCCCAGCAATGGCTACTCCTCCCACTCCAGCGGCAGTCTCTTATCTCGCTTCGGCAGCGCCACTGTCGCTGAGCCTGTCGCGCTCTGCTGGCCTCGCTGGTTCCGCAGGCCGACCTCCAATTCCACCAGCCCGTAATGCCTCATATCTCTCGTAGCTGTGACCTTTCCATGGGCCGTCAACGAGTCGCCCGCATAGTCCATGCCGCGATGCTCGATGTAGTACCGCTTGAGCCACCCCTCATCCCCGGCGAAGCGCATCAGCATCTCGCCGATGTACTGGTTCTTCAGGGTTCCGTTGACCACTACGTTAGGCAGCTTCTGAAGCAGCATGGTAAACGCCAGGTCCCAGTGGATTCGGGCGTAGTTGCCGTTGGCCGCCGCCCATCGTACCAGGTGGGTCGTGGTCACCGGGCCTTTCACCAGCGGCGTCACATCCTGCCCCACCGACACCTCCTCAAACCATCGCTGCGGTCCGACCTTCCATCGCGGCCCCACCACCACCTCATTCCTGGACGGTGGCGATACCAGTGTCAGCTTCATCGTAGCCTCATTGACAGTGCCTTCCGCTTCCTCCCTCAACTCTCGAAATATATTCACCCGTTTGATCTTCACCACCACCTGGCCTTTCTGGTTGGTCTGTGTCTCCTCTCGATGCACAAAGGCCAGTAGCCCTGACCGTCCCTCCTTCTCGTACACGTCCGTGACCCTATATTGACGAGTCATCGTGTCGCCAACATAGGCAGGTCGTACAAAGTTCCACTCGGCGCCGCCGTTAAAGCCGTAGCTTTTGATGCTGGTCGGTATCTCTAGAATCCCCTCCTGCCCCGCGCCAAAGTAGTTGATGGGCTGCTTCCACTCCTTCCACGTCGCCAGGGGAGGACAGATAAGGCGGCCAAAGCGGCTTCGTCCGGCATATGCCTCGTCGAGAAACATCGGGTGTGGAAATTCGATGGCGTCGGCCAGGTCGTAGACCATCTCCCTGGATATAGGGAAGAGGTTGGCCTCCAGATCGGAAACCGTGCCGACCAGCGCCTTTACCTCCGGCGTCAACATGCTGCGACGAGCCAATGCACCCTCCTGCTCAAAGCTGAGGCGATGCTACATCGCTCTACGCTCAGGGTCAACGTCGCGTTTCCCGTTGTGATGCCTGATGCTATACTCCCCGCAACCTTCGCAGGAGTCTCGCCATGTCCACCAAACCCAAAGCCTCGGGCGTCTATGAGCGCCTTGGCGTAAAGCCCATCATCAACGCCGCCGGAACTGTCACCCGTCTGGGCGGCTCAAGACCCCGGCCTGAAGTCCTTGATGCCATGGCCCAGGCCGCCGTGACTATGGTCAACATGGCCGAGCTTAATCACCAGGCCGGCGAGGTCATCGCCCGCGCCACCGGCGCCGAGGCCGGGCTTGTCTGCAACGGCGCGGCGTCGGGCCTAATGCTTCAGGCTGCCGCTGTCATCGCCGGCAGTAACCCCGCCAGGATGGCCCGCCTGCCCGACACCGACGGCATGAAGAACGAGATCGTTATCCAGACTATGCACCGCTTTGTCTATGACCAGTCCTACCGCGCCGCCGGCGCTAAGCTGGTGACGGTGGGCGAGGCCCGCAAGTGCCAGGACTGGGAGCTGGAGGCGGCGATCAACGACCGCACCGCCGCCGTCGCCTACCTATTCTCGCCCTTCACCTGCAAGACGCCCCTGCCCCTGCCTAGAGTCGTTGAAATCGCCCATGCCCACGGTGTGCCCGTCATCGTCGACGCCGCTTCTATGGTGCCGCCCCGCGAGAACCTTCGTAAATACATTCGCCAGGGCGCGGACCTGGTGACCATCAGCGGCGGCAAGGGCATCCTGGGGCCGCAAGGCTCCGGCCTACTCTTCGGACGTAAGGACCTCATCGACGCCGCCTGGGCCAACGCCAGCCCCAACCAGTTCATCGGTCGAGGCATGAAGGTGTCCAAGGAGGAGATCGCCGGCTTCGTCACAGCACTGAATATATTCGTCAAGGAGGACGAGGCCGCGCAGATGGCCCGATTCCGCCGCATGAGCCAGCAGGTCGTCGACGCCCTCATAGAAGTCCCCGGTGTCAGCATGTCCATCCATCACGACGACCACGACTACCTCATCCCCTGCGCCCTTATAACTCTGACGAAAAGCTGGAAAGGCCGCCCTCGCGCCGAGTTATTGAAAGCCCTGGAGTCTGGCAACCCGCCCATTCACCTTCAGACCACCTACCAGCCCGAGTATGAAATGGCGGTGGACCCTTTCAACGTCTCAGAGGAGGAGCTGCCAGTTCTCATACGAAGGCTGAGGGAGGAACTGACGCGGCGGTAGTTACAGTCTAGTACTTGGAAACGTTTATCTCCTGGAACTTGCCCGTCACCAGGTAGATAACCCGCTCCGCTATGTTCGTCGCGCGGTCAGCCACCCGCTCCAGGTCGTGGGCCACCCATAGCAGGAAGGTGGCGCGCTTGATGGTCTTGGGGTCCTCGATCATGTACATCAGCAGCTCGCGATACACCTGGTCGTAGAGGGCGTCGACTTCATCGTCGTCACTGCAGACCTGGAAGGCCATGGCCACGTCACGGTTCACTAGCGCGTCCAGGGCCCGCTTTAGCATCTGCGACGCCTTCTCAGCCATTCTGGGCACATCGATAAGGGGCTTCAGGGGCGGCTCCTCGCCCATCATAATGCTGATCTTGCCGATGCCCTCAGCGTAGTCGCCCATCCGCTCCAGCTCGGATGCTATGTTAAGGACGGCGATGATGCGCCGCAGGTCGCGGGCTACCGGCGCCTGGGTGGCTATGAGGTTGATGCACCGATCCTCGATTTCATACCGCTTCTGGTCTATGTGGTCGTCCTCGCGGATCACCTGGCGTGAGGCGTCCAGGTCGCGGCGTTTTAGAGCGTCGAGGGCCTTGGCCACCGCCTTCTCCACCATGTTGCCCATGAGGAGGACTTCGTCCTCCAAGGCCCTAAGCTGCGACGCTAACTTGTTGGTAATCATGATTCCTCCCCTTCTAGCCGAACCGACCTGTTATGAAAGCCTCTGTCCTCTCATCCTTAGGCAGGGTAAAGACCTGAAGGGTATCTCCGTCTTCGACCACAAAGCCCGACCTGTCCTTGTCCATGGTCATAAAGATGGTGCGGTCCGAAATTCTAGCCGCCTGCTGAATATTATGCGTCACAATGACAATGGTGTAATCATGGCTGAGGGTACGAATTAGCTCTTCGATGGCCTGGGTGGCCACCGGGTCCAGGGCTGAGGCCGGCTCGTCCATAAGTATCACCTCGGGGTTCACCGCCAGGGCACGGGCGATGCACAGCCGCTGCTGCTGCCCGCCAGATAGGTTGTAGGCCCTATCTTTTAACCGCTCCTTTACATCCTCCCACAAAGCCGCTTGCTTGAGCGACCGCTCCACAATCTCATCCATGTCCACCTTGAAGCCGTTGATTCGAGGCCCAAAGGCCACGTTATCATAAATGGACTTGGGGAACGGGTTTGGCTTCTGGAACACCATACCTATCCTGAAGCGGATCTCCGTAGGATCGGCACGAGGGTCATATATGTCCTCGCCGTTAAACAAGGCCTCACCCTCAATTCGCGCGCCGGGTATGCTGTCATTCATACGGTTGAAGCAGCGCAGGAGGGTGCTTTTGCCGCATCCCGAGGGGCCGATGATGGACGTCACCCTCTTCTCCGGCACCCTGATGTTTATACCCTTGAGCGCGCGGAAGCTGTCGTAGTAGACGTTGAGGTCTTTAGTTACCAGCTTTCCAACAGTTTTGATCTCCTCCTCGGGTTCCGTGCCTTCCAGCCTTCGCAAGATGTCTTCGGCTATCTTTATCCTGACCTCGGAGGACTTGGAAGTTTCCCGCCTGGCGGGGCGGGTTTCGGCTTCTCCGACGCTGGAGGGCGCGGGCTCCTTCTCCGTAGCCCTTGGCTGCATGCTCACCCTTCGCTCCTCCTCTGGAATTTATTGCGCAGGATTATAGCCCCCGCGTTCATAGTGAGCAGAATAACTAACAACACTATGATAGCCGCCGCCGCCAGACTTTGGAAATCCGCTTGAGGCCTGGAAACCCAGTTAAAAGTCTGTATAGGCAGCACGGTGAACTGGTCCAAGGGACTGGTGGGGGTAAAGGCGATGAAGGTCAACGCACCTATGACTATAAGCGGCGCCGTCTCGCCAATAGCCCTGGATAGGGCCAGGATATTGCCGGTCAAGACTCCTGGCAGAGCTTGAGGAAGCACCACGTTCCATGTGGTCTGCCATCGCGTCGCGCCCAGGGCGTAGGAGGCCTGGCGGAGCGAGTCGGGCACAGCCTTGAGGGCTTCCTGGGCCGCTATGATGATTATGGGAAGGATTAGAAGAGACATGGTCAGCGCCCCGGCCATTACACTTCGTCCCATCTCCATGCCTCGCACAAACACCGCCAGTCCTAGAATCCCGTAAACAATTGATGGAACACCCGCCAGGTTAGTTATGTTCAGCTTGATGAGAGAAATCGCCCAGTGCTTTGGAGCATATTCCTGCAGGTATATAGCGGCGCCCACTCCCAAGGGAAAGGCGATTAACGCTGTGAACCCCATGAGCCATAGGGTGCCAAATAGGGCCGATTTGATCCCCGCATCCACAGGCCTCCTGGAAGGAAAACTGGTGATGAAGTCCCAGTCCAGCCATCGCCAGCCGTCCCTGACCACATCCACCATTAGCACCACCAGGAACACCACTCCCACGAGGGTAGCCATGAGGGTCAAGCCGTAGAAAGCGCTGGAGCGCTTTTTCATGCCGGAGGTCCTGCGTTTGTAAGCGGCGGGCGTAGTTATAGCCACTGCCATTAATACTCCTCCCTGTACCGCCGCACCACCAAATCGGCGATGATGTTGAGTATGAAGGTCATCACAAACAGCGTCATACCCACCGCGAAAATCGTCATAAACTCAATGCTGCCGTGGGGAGTGTCCCCCAGGCTGGTCTGAGCGATGTATGCCGTCATGGTCTGCACCCCTTCAAAGGGGTTGGCCGTCAGGTTGGGCACCGCGCCCGCGGCTATGGTAACAATCATAGTCTCGCCAATGGCCCGAGACGCAGCCAGTATGAAGGATGCGATAATCCCTGACAGCGCTGCCGGAACCACAATTCGCAGCGACACTTGCAGCTTGCTCCCGCCCAGGGCGTAGGCACCGTCGCGCAGGGACCTGGGCACCGCTACCATGGCGTCTTCGCTCAAAGAGGCCACCATGGGAATGATCATGATGCCCATGACGAGGGCCGCGCTGAAGGCGTTAAAGATAGCCGCGTCCGGATTTAATTGCCGCACGATGTTGGGGGTAATAAAGGTCAGAGCAAAGTAGCCGTACACCACGGTGGGAATCCCGGCCAGGATTTCGAGGATCGGCTTGAGGGTACGCCGCAGCCTGTCAGGCGCGTACTCGCTCATAAAAATGGCCGTAGCCAGTCCCACCGGAAGGGCGACAACGCACGCGCCCAAGGCCACGAGCAGCGTGCCGCTCACCAAGGGAAGGATTCCAAAATGCTGCGGCTGGAATTTGGGCGCCCACTGGGTGTCCGAGATGAAATCCCAGAAGGGCACGGTCTTAAAAAAGCTGAAGGTCTCTGTCATAAGCACCACAATGATGCCCAGGGTGGTGCCTACCGAGACCAAGGCGCACATTAGCAAGAACGCATGGATAAGGCCCTCGCTGACCTTACGGCTGCGCCTGCGGCGCCCTAGAGTCGTCCCTCCATCGGTTGACTTTTCAATAGCAGCAGCTATGGTAAGCCCTTTTGCTAATTTTGTAGTTGAAGGCCTGCTAACGTTTTCCTAGCTACAGGCCGCCTTAGCTTCCAATTACTCGACATACAACTCCTCCAGCGTCTTCCCAGATGCGCTTTCTACATACACAGTACCCGCTTTACCTTGTTCAAAGCGGTTCCTGACCGCTTGATATACTTCCTGGGGCAGCGCAATGTAACCTACCTCTTCGGCTAAAGCAATCCCTTCGTCGCTCAAGTAATACTCTACAAGCTCTTTGATCCCTGTGGTCTGCTCTGCTGAAGCTGCTACATATATCAATAGGGGCCGGCTCAATGGGTATGAACCGTCAGTAATAGTCCCCCCTGAAGGCAGCACTGGGCCCCCTCCTTTGCCATCATCTATGGCCGCTAGCTTCAGTTTATCTTTGTTCTCCACGTAGTAGGAGTATCCAAAGTAGCCAAGAGCGTACCGAGAGTCTGCTATGGCCTGTACCAAGACATTATCGTCTTCTGATGCGATATAATCTGGCCGCGACGCCTTGGCTCTGCCCACAACAGCTTCAGTAAAATAATCAAATGTACCCGAATCCGTACCCGCGCCTACCAGAACAATCTCTTCATTGGGCCATTCAGGCCGCACTTGATTCCACTTATTGATAGCGGAGCTCGGTTCCCATATCCTTTTTAATTCCGCCATTGTCATACTGCCGGCCCAGTTGTTCTCCGGGTTCACCACTACAGACAAGCCGTCGTAGGCCACCGGCAGCTCAACGAACTGGATGCCATTTTTTGCGCATTCTGCAATCTCTGATGCGCTGATGGGCCGTGACGCATCGCTAATATCCGTCTCACCAGCGCAGAACCGTTTAAAGCCGCCACCGGTGCCGCTGATGCCTACAGTGACCTGCACGTTGCGGTGCAGCTTCATGAATTCCTCTGCTACGGCCTCAGTTATGGGAAACACAGTGCTGGAGCCGTCAATTCTCACGGTGACGCCACCGCCGCCGCAAGCGGCGCTGATTAATAGGCCCACAAACGCAATGGCCATCAGGGCAAGTAGGAGTATCTGCTTCCTAAAGCCCACCCTTACTCAATTTTCTCCTTCTCATTCATCACCACTATCTTCCATCAATAAATAAAAAGAGGTGTTAACGCTAGGTTAACACCTCCTTAACAGCCCGTTAAGGCATGAATGGGAAGTTTATGCGCGGCCCATGGTCTAATGTGTCATCCTCGACTGGCCGTAGGCAGGGTAAACCCAAAGGTGCTGCCCTCACCCAAATTGCTCTCCACCCATATCCGACCGCCGTGGGCCTGAACGATGTGTTTAGCGATAGCCAGTCCCAATCCTGTCCCGGTGTCAGACCTGGACCTGTCCACCTTGTAAAATCTCTCAAAGGTGTGCGGCAGATGCTCCGGGGCTATGCCTATGCCGGTGTCTCGCACCGTGACTTCTAAAGCGCCATTGATGCTCCTGGCATCGACCTGGACTTTCCCTCCTCTTGGCGTGAATTTGACCGCGTTCTCCACTAGGTTAGCCACCACTTGCTGGATACGGCCCTCGTCCGCCAGCGCAGGCGGCAGGCCGCCGCTGCTGCTCACTGATAATTCCACGCCCCTGTCATTGGCCTGCGTCTTATAAAGTTCCACAGCTTCCTTTATGGGCCGGTAGATATCCACCGATTCCAGATTTAGCGAGTCCTCACCGCTCTCCAGCCTGGATAGGTCCAGCAAGTCGCCGACCAGGCGGGTCATCCTGTCAACGTTGCGGCTAATGCGCTCGAGGAATTCGCGGGAAGCCTTAGGGTCCTCTAGAGCGCCGCCCTCCAGCGTTTCCACTGATGCCTTGACCGAAGCCAGGGGCGTGCGCAGCTCATGGGAGACGTTGGCTACAAAGGCTTTCCTGGTAGTCTCGACTCGGCGGGCTTCCGTCAGGTCGTGTACTACCAGCAGCACGCCTTCTCCATGTTCCCCTGTAAGCGGCATGGCTACGATGTTCAAGAACTTCTTGGTGGGACTGAATTCGATCTCGAGGTTGTCGGGCTGTCTGAGCCGCTGACATCGAATGACCATGCTGTTGATGTCGTGGTCGCGGACCGCCTCGATAAATCGCTGCCGCTTTGGAGGGCTTGACGGCATGGCCAGCAGCGCCGAGGCCGCCGGGTTTACCAGCGATATTCGCCCATCGCCATCCAGCAGCACCACACCGCCAGCCATGGTGGCCAACACCGCCGACAGGCGCTGGTGGCTGGCATTGGATTCAGCCAGCTTATTCTTCAGGCTGCCAGCCATGGCGCTTAATGAGTCCACCAGCTCCCTGGTCTCCTCAGAAGAACCATGGGTCATCACCTCGTAATCCAAATTGCCGCCGGCCAGCTTGCGGGCGGCTTCTGTGATATGACGAATGGAGCGGGTACTGCGGCGGGCTATCATCACCGCCAGAGCTACAGCCAGGACTGTGACCACCACGGTAGCGATGCCCGTAACTGTGATAACGCGCTCCAGAATGGTATCGGCAGCACCGTCGGCCGTTAACTCATCCCTCAGATAAAGGACTAGGATTACAGTAACAATAGCCATGGCCGCCACAATAAGGGCGGTGTAGGCCAAAGCGATGCGCCACTGGATGCTGCGAGGCATTCTCATATGTCGTACCGGTAACCGGTGCCCCGGACAGTCACGATCCGTCTCGGCGAACCTGGCTCCAACTCTATCTTCTCTCGAAGCCATCGAACATGGACGTCCACGGTGCGAGTGTAGCCCACAAAATCGTAGCCCCAGACCTGGTCCAAAAGCTCGTTGCGTGTGAAAGCCTTGCCTGGGTGGGTGGCTAAGAAAGCCAGCAGATCATACTCTTTTGGTTTCATTTCCAATGGCTTCCCCTCCAGCTTTGCCGTCCGCGCCTTCAAGTCCAAATTCAGGCCTTCTACGCTCACCGCTTCAGGCACATTATTCTGCGGCGGCTCCATTTCCGCGCGGCGCATCATGGCTTTCACCCGCGCCATAAGCTCGCGCATGCTGAAGGGTTTGGTCATGTAATCGTCCGCGCCGACGTCCAGCCCTGACACTTTGTCTATTTCGCGGTCCCACGCTGTCAGCATAAGTATGGGCGATGTCATCTCCCGACGGAGCATACGGCACACCTCCAACCCGTCCATCCGAGGCAGCATCAAGTCCAGCACGATAACTTTCGGGCGATGCCGCCTCGCCATCTCTACCGCCCTTTCGCCGTCGCCCGCGGTGAGGACGTTGTAGCCTTCCCTGGACAGGTTGTACTGGACAGCGGCCTGCAGGGTATCGTCATCCTCCACTAATAACACACTGCGCTCTTTGAGAAGACTCATAGCGCAATTATAGCAATGGTTTGCAGGCAGGTTTTAACGCTGCGTTAACAACTAGCTACCAGCGTCGGTTTCCCCCGCCGCGCTCCGCCCCGCGATCCGGCCAAATACCGACCCCGCCATTAGCCCGGCACCGCCCGGGTAGTTGTGGTAAAACAGCCCGCCGACTAGCTCGCCGGCGGCATACAGGCCTGGTACAGTCGAACCCTCGGTGTTTATGACCTGGCCCTTTGCGTTTATGCGCAGGCCGCCGAAGGTGAAGGTTATGCCGCAGGTAACTGCGTAGCCCAGGTATGGCGGCGAATCTATTGGCTGCGCCCAGTTGCTCTTGGGAGGAGTGAGTCCCTTGGTGGCCTTGCCGTCCAACTTCGTAGGATTGTACTCCCCGGACTGCACCGACGCGTTGAAGCGGCGCACCGTCTCCGACAGACCTACCTTATCGACTCCCAGGGACTCCGCCAGCCCTGCGATAGTCTTCGATTCGGCCATAGTCACTCGCGATATGCGGTACTCGTCGCGCAGCAGGTGCTTGACCTTGTCGTCGAAAATTTGGAAGGCAACCCGCTGGGGCTGGTATAAGATTTCGCGGCCGTACTTGGCGTAAGTATAGTTCCGCAGGTCCGCTCCCTCATCCACGAACCGCTGGCCTTTGATGTTCACGATGATGCCGAAGGGGTAGGAGTGTTTCTGGAACAGATCTGTCACAGTGCGGTCCCCAAAGGGCGGCGCGTTCAGGTCCCAGGCTACGGCGTGGCATCCGCTCCAGTGGCCGTAGGACTGGGCGCCAACTTCCAGGGCCATGCGTATGCCGTCGCCGGTGTTATAGGGGACGCCGCGCACCTTGGCCAGCTCCCAGCCAGGCCCCAGGTATCGAGTGCGCATCTCGGCGTTGGCCTCGAAGCCGCCGCAGGCCAGGACAATCGCTTTCGACTCCAGTTCCTCTAAGACTTTAGGCCCTTGTATTACGACGCCCCGCACTCGGCCACGCCGGTCCTGCAATAGTCGAATGCCCTTTGTGTCATACCTAATCTCAACACCCCTGCGCTGGCACATTTCAAAAAGTTGGTCTGACAACCCTTTGCCGCCACCGACAGCCTCCACCGTAAGCCCACCCCAGAAACGGTGCTTGTCACCCACCTTGAAGGACTGGCGGCCGTAGAGCAGGACAAATCGCATGCCCTGATGCCGCAGCCATACCATCGTAGGGTGGGACTGGCTCACAAGGGCCTGGGCCAGCTCAGGGTCGCTGAGGCCTTCGGTCACGCGCATGAGGTCGTCGTAGAACTTGGACTGGGGATAACTGCCGACGTCGATGCCTGCCTCTTCTTCCGACGACATATCGGGTATCAGGGCCTTGATATCGTCGATGCCGTTGTAGGCGCAGCGGATGGCGCCGCCGGTGAAATAGGTGTTGCCGCCCCGGAAGTGCTGCGGCGCTTTCTCCAGAACCACGACTCGCGCCCCCTTTTCTCGCGCCGAGAGCGCGGCGCACAGGGCAGCGTTGCCGGCGCCTACGATGATGACGTCAAATTTGGTGTCCATGAGTCCTTCAATTAGCCGTGCTTTTCTTGACCATCCTTGCGATTGCCACGCCGCCCGCGAAGAGGATAACCACACCTATCAGATAACCTACTCCGAGACCGGCCTTGTCACCTACGAAGGCTGTGATGGCCTGACCCAGGACTAACAGGCATAACACACCCACCACCGCCATGACTATCAGCCCCGCGCCGCCGCCGATGTAGTCAACGGCCCGTTTCATGCTTAGAGTGTCCTATAAAACTTGGGCCAGTATAAAAGGCGGGTTAGCCCGTTACAATTAGCCCTGACCAGCCCTTGGAAGCACGCATAGTATCTCATACAGTAAATTCGCGGCCAGGACGCTGGTGATGTTGCCTGAATCGTAGGCGGGGCATACTTCCACCACGTCCGCGCCTACTATGTTCAGCCCCTTCAGGCCTCGGATAGCTTGCAACGCCTCGTAGCTGTCCGGACCGCCGACCTGGGGCACGCCTGTACCGGGCGCGAAGGCCGGGTCGATCCAGTCGATGTCCAGCGACACGTAGACAGGGCTGCCACCCAGCGGCTCCAATTGTTCAACCAGGTATTCAACGCCTCGTTTTTTTATCTCCTCCGATGTTATCTGATGAAAACCCTGGCTTATGGCAAAGTCGAAGTCGTTAGGAGTGAAAAGCTGGCCGCGGAGGCCTATCTGGAAGGTCTTGTCTCCCTGTACCAGGCCCTCTTCCATCGCCCGGCGAAGCCATGTGCCATGACTCAGCTTCACACCGTAGTGATCGTCCCAGGTGTCGGTGTGGGCGTCGAAATGAATCACTGCCACAGGTCCGTGCTTTTTCTTCATCGCGCGTAGTATGGGAAGGGTGATGGTGTGGTCGCCGCCAATGGCTATAGGGACGACATTGTGGCTGCACAGCGTGTCCACGAACTTAAAGATGCTCGCAATGGTTTCATCCACTGATAGGGGATTAGTCTCTACGTCTCCTATATCTGCGACCTTGAGCTTGCTAAAGGGGTCGATTCTTAGCTCCGGGTTATAGGGCCGGATGAGGGCAGACTGGACCCGTATATCCCTTGGGCCGAAGCGCGCGCCAGGGCGGTAGGTCACCGTCGAGTCGAAGGGCACGCCGAAAAGGGCCACGTCTATCTTCGACGGGTCGGTCTCGATGGGCAGTCGCATGAAGGTGGGGATGCCGGTGTATCGCGGCGACTTGAGGGCGTCACGAGGGTAGTATTCGTTCATATATGTCCCCCTTCAAAACAGTCTCAGTGTTTCATAGATAAAGCCTAACCAAAACTCAGACTTTATCCTTCATCCCATCAGTCTAGTCCCAAATTGCATCGTCCCCTCATGCCCGTTATTATTGCCCCATCAATTCTCAAAGGACGCCCCATGGTCTACGACACTCTCCTGGTGGAGAAGCGCGATTCCATAGCCACCATTACTCTTAACCGTCCTGAAGTCCTCAACGCCATGAACCTCAAGCTGGTAAAGGAGCTTCAGGGCGCCGTGGAGGACGCTGAGGGCGACGACTCGATCCGATGCCTCATCCTCACCGGC